>CAYUYN010000080.1:0-13195 GCA_964449185.1 uncultured Anaerolineales bacterium
ATCTACGGCATCCGCGCGCTGGAGATGCTGCGCGGCACGGACGTGGAAACCCACCTGGTGCTCAGCCCGGCCGCGCGCGCCACCATCGCGCAGGAGACCGACTGGAAGGTCAGCGACGTGGAGGCCCTGGCCGCCGTGCGCTACGACCATCGCGATATCGGAGCCAGCCTTGCCTCCGGCTCCTTCCAGACGGAAGGCATGCTCATCGCCCCCTGCTCGATCAAGACCCTCTCGGCGGTGGCCAACTCATACTCCGGCGACCTGCTCGCGCGCGCCGCCGATGTCTGCCTGAAAGAAGGCCGGGCCCTGCTGCTGCTGGTGCGCGAGACTCCGCTGCACAAGGGTCACCTGCGCCTCATGCAGCTCGCCGCCGATGCTGGCGCCATCATCTTTCCCCCCGTCCCGGCCTTCTACGGCCGCCCCCAAACCATTGACGACCTCATCAACGGCACCGTCGGCCGTGCCCTGGCCCGGCTGGGCTTTGACAACGAGGCGTATGTGAAGTGGAGGGGAATGGGGTAGAGCTGTGTGCGGGTGTGCGGGTGTGTGGGTATGTGAGTGAGTGAAGAAGATCCACACACCTACACACTCACATACCCACATACAAAGTATTCCCACACATGAACGATCCCACCACCCACGCCGCTCTGGCCTCTTTTCTCGCGGCGCACTCCACCCTCACCCTGGCCACCGTCGACCCGGATGGCCGGCCCATGGCGGCCAGCTTGTTCTATGTCTCGGATGAGGCGTTGAGCGTGTATTGGGTCTCGGGCGCCAGCAGCCGGCATAGCCGCAACCTGGAGCACAACCCGCGCGCGGCGCTAACCGTACACAATACAACCTGGACCTGGACGGAGATTGCGGGGGTGCAGATGGAAGGCACCGTGGCGGTGGTCGCCCCGGGCGTGGCCTGGCAGGCGGCCTGGGACCGCTACCTGCTCAAATTTCCGTTCGTGGAGGAGTTTGAGGCCGTCGTGGCGCGCTCTAACCTTTACCAATTTTCCCCGGCCTGGGCGCGTCTGATCGACAATGGCCAGGGCTTCGGCCACAAAGACGAAGTACGGTTTTAGGCGGTACTATGCCAACCGGGGGTTACCGGGGTACTATTGGGACTCGCGTTAAATTAGGATTTGGTTATAATTGGGTTTGCTCAAGCGGCGTAAGGCCACTGAAAGGACGCAAAATGCTTGTCAAACCCGACCAGAGGGGACAAGGATTGGTGGAATACGCCCTCATACTGGTGCTGGTGGCCGTTGTAGTGGTAATAATCCTTGCGCTTTTGGGCCCCAGCATCGGTAATCTATTCAGCAACATCGTTTATTACATGTAGTCGTGATCCGAAGCTTGGTTGTGGGGTCTGGCCGCTCGAGCACATGAGAGCTTCCTTCGGGAGGCTCTTTTGTTGTTGGGAGTCTTTACGCCCCGTCCACGCCGTTGAGCTCCCACAGCACGATTTCCGGCGGGCACAGCACTCGCACGCGCGGGGCGCCCTTGCCCTCCAGGCCCACGCCGCGCGTCACATACAGGGTCAGGTCACCTTCGCGCAGCCGGCCCATCTCGTAGCGCTTGCCATACAGCGACGCCGCATACAGCGCCCCAAACAGCGGCAGACGCACCTGTCCGCCATGCGTGTGGCCTGAAAGCTGCAGGTCGATGCCCGCGTCCGCGGCCTCCGGCGCCAGGTCGGGCGTGTGGTAGAGCAGGAGCGTAAACGTGTCGCGCGGGCCCTCGCCCAGCAGGGTCTGCAAGCGCGGGCCGTCGATAAAGGGCTTGTGCGTGCAGGTGAGCCCCACCAGCTCGATCCGCTGTCCGCCATGCTCCAGCGTCACCTTCTCGTCGCGCAGCCAACGCACGTTGGGCAGGCCGGCCAGCACCTGCGCCACCACGTCGGGCTGATCCACGGCGGGGCTGCCGCTGACGGCAAAGGCGCCCAGCGGGGCCTGCAGCTCGCGCAGCACGGTGTGAGCCACCTCGCCGGCGCGTGGGTCGTTCAAATAGGACAGGTTGAGGAAGTCGCCCGAGAACAGGATGACATCGGGCTGGCACTCGCGCACGAGCTCGATCAAGCGCCGCTCGCGCCGGGTGAGGCCGATCTCGGCGTGCAGGTCGCCCAAGTGCAGCACGCGCAGCGGGCGGCCCGCTCGCAGCTTGGGTGAGCGCAGCGCCTGCCGCGTCACGCCCAGCCGCTGCGGCTCGACCCAGAAGCCATAAATCACCAGGGCCGTGCCGATGGCCTGCGGCAGCAGCGCGTAGGGCAGGGGCAGCAAGGCGAAAGGCAGCCGCAAGAAGGCCAGGATCAAGACTGGGGGTTTGGCCGGGCCGAACGACTGGCCCAAGCGCGGCAGCCCGGCCAGCAAGGCCCAATCGCCAAGCAGGAACAGCCACAGCACCGCGCCCAGCAGACACGAGCCGCGCGCCAGGCCGGGCAGGGCGGCCAGGGTAAGCAGCAGCAGCGCAAAGATCGGCGCCGGCAGCGCCTGGACAAAGTCGGCCGCGCGCAGCAAGATCTCGAAACGGTTGCCTTGGAGGCCGGGGAAGGATTTGCGGCCGGAGAAGTCTGGCCGGAGCCTGGGACCGCGTGGGGACGCCATGGCGAGAATCGTACCACACGGCGGCCCTCGACAGCCGGCGCCGGGCTGCGTTATCGTTCGCCCCGTTCAGGACCGCTCACCCTTGCCCAATTCCACCAACAACGCGGGGATGCCCGCCATCGTGCTGGCCGCCCTCACCTGGGGCACCATCGGCGTGGCCGTGGATGCCCTCTACCGGGTCAGTGCGCCCGACCCCCCTCTCGGTCGGGTTTTATCGCCTGCTGCTCTCCGCGCCGGTGCTGCTGGTTCTCAGCCGCGTCTACGCCGGGCCGTCGTTCTGGCGGGTGCGCCCGCAGGACCGAGGCACCCTGGCGCTGATGGGGGCCGCCTTCGCCGCCTACCAGGTGTGCTACTTCGCCGCCATCCCCTACATCGGCGTCGCCGCCGCCGTGCTCATCAACATCTGCAGCGCCCCGGTCATGGTCGCGCGCGGCCTGGCGTGGCAGTACACGCCGGTGGGGTGGGGGCTGCTGCTGTACCTGGGCCTGGTGCCCACGGCGCTGGGCTATGGCTTCTACCTGCGCGGCCTGCGCACCACCACCGCCACGGTTTCCGCGGTCGTGGCGCTGCTGGAGCCGCTGATCTCCACCGTCCTGGCCGTCACGCTGCTCGGCGAGCAGTTGTCGCGCAACGGCGTGTTGGGTGGCGCGCTGCTGCTGGCGAGAGTGGTGTTTCTATATGTGAGGCAAAATCAAAGTAGTGGGCGGGTTGATCGAGAAAGGCCGAGCGAAGCTCGGCCCTTTTCGATCAACCCATTCTCGTGTTTGACAAAACCTCTCTTCAAGATTACATTACAGTCACAATCGCATACTCGAGCAATCAAGGTGCCCCAACCCCCGGATGGGAGGGCCCAAACGGCGAAGCCGGTGCAAGTCCGGCGCTGTCGCGCAACTGTAAGCCAACCGCAACGTTGGCAAGCCAGGTCGCCCGCCTCGATTGCGTTGCCACTACCTCGCCGAAAGGGGGTGGAAACACTGAACCTGCTCTGTTGCTGTTCAGCTCACTAGCCCCTTGTCGCCGACAAGGGGTTTTTTGTTGCCAGGCCGTTTCTTGTTCAAGGAGACCGATTATGCTTCGCCGTGCTCGTCATTTACTGCTGCCCTTCTCGCTAGCGTTGGCCTTGCTGGCCGGCGCCTGCGCCCCCCTGGCCACGCCCGCACCGCCCACCAGCGTGCCGGCCACGCCCACCACCACCCCTGTGTCCCAGGCCCTCACCGTCACCGACGGCCTGGGCCGCGAGGTGACGCTTGCAGCGCCCGCTACCCGCATCGTCTCGCTGGCGCCATCCAACACCGAGGCCCTGTTCGCTCTCGACGCGGGCGACACGCTCATCGGCCGCGATGAATTCTCCGATTACCCGGCCGAGGCCCTGGACGTGCCCAGCATTGGCAGTCTGTATCCCTCGGTCAACGCCGAGGCCATTGTCGCCCTCCAGCCCGACCTGGTGCTGGCCGCCGGCATCACCAGCCCGGAGGATGTGGAGCGCCTGGCCGAACTGGGGCTGACCGTATATTCGACCCGCGTCAACACCGGCCTGGATGACATTTACACCGACCTGCTCGACATCGGCACGCTCATCGGCCGCTCGCAGGCCGCTGAGGCGCTGGTGGCGGACCTGAAGGCCCGCGTCGAAGCCGTGATGAGCAAGACGAGTGCCCTCACCGACAAGCCAGTGGTGTTCTACGAGATCGATGCCACCGAGCCTTCTAAGCCGTGGACGCCCGGCCCGAACTCGTTTATCGGCCAGCTCATCGGCATGGCCGGCGGCGTCAACGCCGGCGACATCGCCACCGACCAATACGCCCAGTTGAGCCTGGAGCAGTTGGTGGCACGGGACCCGGCCATCATTGTGCTGGGTTCGGCCACCTATGGCGGCCAAACGCCCGAGCTGGTGGCGGCGCGTACCGGCTGGGACACCATTGCCGCGGTTGAGAGCGGCGCAGTGTATACTTTTGATGACAACCTCGTCAGCCGCCCCGGCCCGCGCGTGGTGGATGGGCTGGAGCAGTTGGCGGCCTTGATCCAGCCTGAGCTGTTTGAATGAGTTCCCCGGTTTCCGCCCCCGCGCCGGCTCAGCCGGCGCGGGGGCCTTCTGATCTCATGCAGACTGCCGAGACCCCCAGCGCACCCGCCCGCCTGCTGCCCGGCCACGCCCGCACCCTGCGGCTGTTCGGGCTGTGCCTGGCTGCTCTGTTGGGCGCGGGCTTGCTGGCCGCGGCCATTGGCTCGGTGTCCATCCCGCCGCGGGCCGTGGTGGAGCTGCTGCTGGCCCGGCTGACGGGTCTACCCACCTCGGTGGCCTATCCCGCCACTTACAGCACCATCCTGTTCGACATCCGCCTGCCGCGTGTGATCTTCGCCGCGGTCACGGGCGCGGCCCTGGCCGCCGCCGGCACCGCCTACCAGGGCCTCTTTCGCAACCCCCTGGCCGATCCCTACCTGGCGGGTGTGGCGGCCGGCGCGGGCCTCGGCGCGACCCTGGCGCTCACCTTCAATTTACCCAGCACCTTCCTCGGCCTCAGCGCGGTGCCCATCGGCGCCTTTCTCGGCGCGCTGGTCACCGTGGGGCTGGTGATGGCCAGCGCGCAGGTCGGGCGCACCATGCCCATTTCCACCATGCTGCTGGCCGGTGTGGCCGTGGGCGCCTTTGCCTCGGCGGTGACCACCTTTATGATGCTGCGCACACCCGAGGGGCTGCGCCGCGCGTTCAACTGGCTGCTGGGCGGCGCCACCTCGGCCGGCTGGGAGCCCGTATGGATCGTACTGCCGTATGTGGTGGTGGGCCTGATCGTGCTGATGCTGCACGCGCGGGCGCTGAATATCCTCCAACTGGATGAGGAGCAGGCGCGGCAGTTGGGCCTGAATGTGGAGCGCGTCAAGCTCACCCTGGTGCTGGCGGCGACCTTGATGACCGCGGCAGTGGTGGCCTTTGGCGGGCTAATCGGCTTTGTCGGACTGGTGGTGCCGCATGTGCTGCGCCTCCTGGCCGGCCCGGATTACCGGCGCCTGCTGCCCCTGACCGTGGTAGGCGGGGCGGCCTTCCTCATCGCGGCCGACCTGCTGGCGCGCACGGTGCTGGCGCCGCAGGAGCTGCCGGTCGGCGTGGTGACCGCCCTCGCGGGCGCGCCGTTTTTCATCTTCCTGCTGCGCCGCCTGAAGCGCTCGGTGTTTTAGCCATGCCGCCACTGCGCCTGAGCGACCTCACCGCCGGCTATGGCCGGCGCCTCGTGCTGCGCGGTGTCAACCTCTCGGTCAGCAACGGCGAAGTCGTGGCCCTGGTGGGCCCTAACGGCGCCGGCAAGTCCACCCTGATCCGTGTACTCAGCGGGGTGGTGGCGGCGCGCAGCGGCGAGGCGCGGCTGAACGGCGTGGACCTGCTGCGGCTGGGCCCCTCGGACCGGGCGCGGCGCGTGGCTGTGGTGCCGCAGATGATCCACTTGCCTGAGGCCTTTACGGTCGGTGAGATCGTGCTGATGGGGCGCACGCCGCACCTGCCGCTGTGGGCGGGCGAGAGCCGCAAGGACTGCGAGATTGCGTGGCAGGCCATGCGGCGCACCCAGGTGGAGGGGCTGGCCGATCGCCGGGTGGATGAGCTCTCGGGCGGCGAGCAGCAGCGCGTGGTCATCGCCCGCGCCCTGGCGCAGGAGCCGCAGGTGCTGCTGCTGGACGAGCCCACCGCCCACCTGGATCTGAAGCACCAGGTGGCCGTGCTGGAATTGGTGCGCTCGCTGGCGCACGACCAGGACCTGGCGGTCCTGCTGACCCTGCACGACCTCAACCAGGCCGCGCAGTACGCCGATCGCGTGGCCCTGATGCAGCAGGGCAGCCTCGTGGCCGAGGGCCTGGCCCATGAAGTGTTCACCGCCGAGCGGCTCAGCGAAGTCTACGGCGTCCAGGTCGCCATTGGGCAGCATCCGACGAGGGGCACGCCGATTGTGTTGAGCGGAGGCATGTAAAATGCCGCGTCTTACGAAGCTCTACACCCGCAAAGGTGATGAAGGCGAAACGAGCTTGGGTGGGGGGCAGCGGGTGCCCAAGGACGGCCTGCGCGTGGCCGTCGTGGGCACCGTGGATGAGCTGAACGCCTGCCTGGGCGTGGCCCTGGCGCATGGTCTGTCGGCGCGGTTGGCCGAAGTCCTGCCGCCCATCCAAAACGAGCTGTTTCACCTCGGCTCGGATCTGTGCTTCCTTGAGGAAGATAAGGCCAAGTGCCCGCTGCCGCAG
This sequence comes from uncultured Anaerolineales bacterium, assembly GCA_964449185.1. Taxonomy (GTDB): domain Bacteria; phylum Chloroflexota; class Anaerolineae; order Anaerolineales; family UBA6663; genus CAYUYN01. The sequence continues at coordinate 6,816 of CAYUYN010000080.1, forward strand.
ATTGAGGCGCGCCACATCGAAACGCTCGAGAACCTCATTGACGAGCTCAACGCCACTGTGGGACCGCTGGAGAACTTCATCCTGCCCGGTGGTTCGGTCGGCGCCGCCCACCTGCACGTGGCCCGCACCGTGTGCCGCCGCGCCGAGCGCGCCGTGGTCAGCCTGGCGCGCGAAGAAGCCGTTGGGCCGTTCGCGCTGCGCTACTTGAACCGTCTCTCCGATCTGCTCTTCACCATGGCGCGCTACGAAAACAAGCAGCGCGGCGTGGACGAGCCCCTGTGGGACTCACACGCCTAGAGGCGCCACGCGATGGACGGACTGCCCCTCATCCCGCCGCTGCATCTGGACGCTCAGGCCGCGGCCCGCGCCCGCCACGACCAACTCACCAAACCGCCTGGCAGCCTGGGCCGGCTGGAGACCCTGGCGCTCCAACTGGCGGCCATCACGGGCCAGGCCTCTCCGTCCGTCGCGCGCAAGGCCATCGTGGTCATGGCCGGCGATCACGGGGTGACGGCCGAGGGCGTCAGCGCTTACCCGGCGGCCGTCACCCCACAGATGGTGCTCAACTTCGTGCGCGGCGGCGCGGCCATCAACGTGTTGGCGCGCCAGGCCGGCGCGCGCGTGGTGGTGGTGGATGTGGGCGTGGCCGCCGACCTGGAGGCCCAGCCCGGTTTGCTGGTGCGCAAGGTGGCCTGGGGCACGCAGAACATGGCGCGCGGTCCGGCCATGACGCGCGCGCAGGCCGAGGCTGCGATCCACGTTGGCCTGGCCGTGGCCGAGGCGGAAGTCGCCAACGGGCTGGACCTGATTGCCACCGGCGATATGGGCATCGGCAACACGACGGCCTCTACCGCCATCGTCGCGGCGCTCACCGGTCTGCCGGCGGCGCAGCTCACCGGGCGCGGCACCGGCGTGGACGATGCCGGCCTGGCGCGCAAGATCGCGGTGATCGAGCAGGCGCTGGCCGTCAACCAGCCGGACGCGCACGACCCGCTGGATGTGCTCGCCAAGGTCGGCGGCCTCGAGATCGCCGGCCTGGTGGGCGTGATCCTGGGCGCGGCCGCGCGGCGCGTGCCGGTGGTCATCGATGGCTTTATCTCGGGCGCGGCGGCGCTGGTGGCCGCCAGCCTGACGCCGGCGCTGCCGCCTTATCTCATCGCCGCCCACCAGTCGGTGGAGGTTGGACACGCCGTGGTGCTGCAGCAGCTTGGCCTACGGCCGCTCTTGTGCCTGGACATGCGCTTGGGCGAGGGCACGGGCGCGGCCTTGGCCTTTCACCTGGTGGAGGCGGCTGCCCGTATCCTGGCTGAGATGTCCACCTTTGCGGAGGCCGGCGTGAGCGGCAAGGACTGATGCAGGGCCTGGCGCTGGCGATTGGTTTCCTGACCGCGCTCCCCATGCGCACGGCTGCGCCGCGACCGGGCGACCTGGGCCGCGCGGGCGTATGGTTCCCGCTGGTGGGTCTGGGGTTGGGCGTACTGCTCTCCCTGGCCTATTGGCTGCTGGCCCACGTGTTTGCGCCCGTGCTGGCCGCCGCGCTGGTGGTGGCGCTGTGGGCGGCGTTCACCGGCGGCCTGCACCTGGACGGCCTGGCCGACAGCGGCGATGGCCTGCTGTCGGTGGCCTCGGTCGAGCGCCGGTTGGAGAGCATGCGTGACCCGCGCCTCGGGGCGTTTGGCGTCAGCGTTTTGGCGCTGTTCATCATCATTAAGATTCTGGCCGTTGCCGGCCTGGCTGCCGGCCGGCTGTGGCAGGCGGCTCTGCCCACTTGGGCGTGGGAGTGGCGCGCGCTGCTGCCCATCGGCCCATTGGTGGTGGCGCCCGTCGTCGCGCGCTGGCTGATCCTCATCACGGCCCGCCAGCGCTCAGCGCGGCCGGGTGGCATGGGCAGCGACTTTGCCGCCGGCCTCAGTGCCCGCACGCTGCTGCTCGCGGCGCTGCTGCCCGCGGCCCTCACCCTGCTCGGCGGCCCACGCGCCTGGCTGGCCGTGGCTCTGGCCGGCCTCACCACCGTGGCCGCCCTGCGCCTCGCCCAAGCCCGCCTGGGTGGCGTCACTGGCGATATCTTCGGCCTCGTGGTCGAGCTGGCGGAGCTAACGGTTGTTCTAACCTACGCCGCTGTCCTTCCCATCTCCAATCTCTAAGCTCCAATTACCAGTCCCTATGTTTCGCCTTGGCACCACCTCCTACATCATCCCCGCCGACATCCTCCCCAACGCCCGCTATCTCGCCGGTCGTGTGCGCGATATTGAGCTGGTGCTGTTTGAGGTGGACGGCGGCCAGAACAACCTGCCTACGCCCGAAGTGGTGGCCGAATTGGCCGCGCTGGGGCAGGCGCACGACCTGACTTACACCGTCCACCTGCCGCTGGACTTGCGGCTGGGGGCGGGCGGCGATGAAGGCCACCTCTCGCTGGCAAAGGCCCGGCGCGTCATCGACTGCACGCGTGCCTTGGACCCGTGGGCCTATGTGCTGCACCTGGATGGGCGCGACGTGGTCAAGGGCGCCGGGGCCGAGCAGTTGGCCGAGTGGCAGGCGCACTCACGCCGCGCCTTGAACATCGTGGCCGGTTGGGCCGGGGGCGCCGAAAAGCTGGCCGTGGAGAACCTCGAGCGTTACCCGCTCGACTTCATCCAGCCGGTGCTCGACGCCGTGCCGGTGAGCCGCTGCGTGGACATCGGGCACTTGTGGGTGGACGGCCACGACCCGCTGCCCTATCTGCGCGCCGCGCTGCCCCGCACCCGCGTCATTCATCTGCATGGGTTGGCCGAGCGCGACCACAAGTCCCTGGCGCACATGCCGCCCGAGCAGCTCTATCCGGTGGTCGCGCTGCTGCTGCGCGAGCGTTATGCGGGGGTGGTGACGCTGGAGATTTTTGGTGAGGACGATTTTCACTCATCACTGGCGGCGTTCGAGCGGGCCTGCCAGGCGGTGCAGGGGCAGGGCGCATGAGCCGCCAATTGACCTTCATCCTGGGCGGCGCGCGCAGCGGCAAAAGCGCCTACGCGCAGCGCCTGGCCGCGCAGCTCGGTGGGCAAGTCCTGTACGTCGCCACGGCCGAGGCGCGCGATGACGAGATGGCCGCCCGCATCGCGGCCCATCGCGCCGAACGCCCGGCCGCGTGGGGCACCCTGGAAGCCCCGTCGCGGGTGGGCGCGGCCCTGCGCCAGGCGCCCGCGGCGGACGTGGTGGTGGTGGACTGCCTGACGCTGTTGGCGAACAACGTCATCGTGCCGCTGCCCGAGCCCGTGCCGGCCGAGCTGGCCGAGACTGTTTTGCTGGGCGAGGTCGACTCACTGCTGGATGCCTACCAGGCGAGTGAGGCGGTCTGGATCGTGGTGTCGAATGAGCTGGGGTTGGGCCTGGTGCCGCCGTATCCGCTCGGCCGCGTCTACCGCGACGCGCTCGGCCGCGCTAACCAGCGGGTGGCCGCGGCGGCCGACAACGTGCTGTTTATGGTGGCGGGCTTGCCGCTGCCGTTGAAAGGTCGCGTGCCGGGCTAGGCCTCAAAGTGGTCGTGCGCGCCCCCAGGCCCGCCGCGCCTTTTGTTTCAGGTCGGCGGCCGCCTGGCGCATCTGAGCGCGCAGCGCCCAATACACGTAAGCCGCGCGTACGATCTTGGTCTGGCGCAGTGACTCTGCGTCTTGCTCGGCCACCTGCGCCCGGTGCAGGACGGCGGCCAGTTGGTGATCGCGCGCGGCCAAGCTGGCCTGCAGATGCTCAATGGTGTCGCGCTCGTAAGCCCGGTCCGCAATGGAAGATGGCTCGACGGGTTCGGCGCGGCTCTCCGCGGGAGGCGGTTTAGGGACGGCCGGCACGCTGCGCGGCATGGTCTGTGCGCGCTGATACACCGGGCCGGCCTCGGCGCACAACCGCGCATACAGCTCGATCACGCGCGCGGGCAGGCTCTCGTCTGGCGAGAGCTGGTGGCGCAGCTGCGGCAGCGCGGTGGTCGCGGCGCGCTCGACGACCTCTTCTGGCACGCTGCTGTGCAGGGCGGCGAGCACCCGGCGCGTCTCGGTGGCTGCGTCGGCGAAGTAGCTCTCGTAGTGGGTGACAACCCTGCGCTCGGGCGGCGCGGTCTCCAACAGGCGCGTGTAGTAGCTCTCCCACAAGTACAGGCCAAAGGCGAGCGAAGATGCTCCGCGCTGGCGCAGGGAAGCGGCCACTTCTAACGGATGCCGCACACAGATGACCACCTGCAGGTCGGGAACCAGGGACTGCCAGAAGGGCAGGGTGAGGGAGGTACGCGGATCTTTCCACCCCCACCACGGGTGTTGGCTGAAGGTCTCGATCAGGTCCGTCGCAACGGCGTGCAGCGCCTGCTGCTCCAGCGCGCTGTCCGCCTCGGGCGCTGGCGCCGGCGGCAGGTCCCAGGCCCCGTGCCACCGGTCGAGCACCGCCTCGTTGAGGCGCACAAACCGGCGGAGCTCCCAGTAACCCTCGGGGTTGTCGGGGCCAGGCGCGAGCATGTCCTGGTCAGGCCCCAAATAGAGCCCGCAGAGGTTGAGCAGCCGGGCCACCATGGAGGTGCCCGAGCGGTGCATCCCGGTGATGCACACCGGGGCCGGCGGCGTCGGGCGCTCCTGGCTGGGCACGCCCGGCGCCAGGCGCAGCTTGGGACCCCATTGCCGTTGGAGCGTCACATGGGCGGCCAGGCGTGGGGGCTGCAAGCGCGGGGGCAGTCCACTTTCCACCAGGGCCTTGTTGTGCAGGATGCGCCCGTTGGTGATCTGCTTTTCCGCCAGGCGCGCGGGCGAAGTCGGACTGCTCTCCACCGAGGTCGTCATCGAACCGGGCCGCTTGCGGCGATAGTAGGCGTAGTAGGGCAGGTTGACGACGCGCCCGCCGTAAACGGCGCGCTGAACCAGCTCCGAATCGGCCACCAACAAGAGGCCGGTGGCATAGCCGCCGATGCGCCGCAGCAGGGCGCGGCTGATGAGGCTGGTGCCCAGCAGCATGGGCAGACCCGCCGGCATGAGCTGTGAGCCAAGGTTGACGTCCAGGGGCAGGGCCACCGGGGCGATCTGGCGCTGGTCGCACAGCAGCCGCACTTCCTGGCTGCCCACCAGTTCGGCGCCGGTGCGCTCGGCCTCGGCCAAGGAGAGCTCCAGCCGGTTGATGGCCGGCCAATCGTCTGCGTCCTGGATCAAGTAGGCGTCGTAGCGGGTCATGTCGATCACTGCTTGCAGCACGCGAAACGAGCCGGCATTGTGCGGCGGGGTCAGCAGCGTGACGCCCGGATACTGCCGCACGATGTCGGCCGGGGAAACGTTGGAGCCATCATCCACCACGACGATGCCGTCGGGCGGCCGGGTTTGGTGGACGAGCCCTTCCAGGCACTGGGCCAGATAGGCCTCGCAGTTGTAACTGGCCACAACGGCCAGCACCGATGAAGTGGCTGTCAGCGCGCGCTGCCTGGCGCGCATTGGCGCGGCGCCCATGACGGGGTCATTGGCCGGCGCCGCCAGCCAATCCAGCGGGCGGCCGCCGACGCCTTCATCGGCCAGTTTCCACAAATCCCAGTCGTCCAGGCTGGCCGCCCCGTTGAGCTGGCGCAAGAAACCGGCCGGGGCCAGCCAGCCGCGGGCCAGCTCGGCGGGGCCACGCATGCTGACGGCGGGCAAGGGAACGGCGGGCAACCACGGCAGCAGCGCCTGGCCGGCCTCGGGCACCGCGTCCCAGGTCGGGGGCGCATAGTCGGCCTCGGCTGCTAGGTAGCCAACACGCCGGGTCTCGATGTGGCTCAGCACTTGTTCCACGGCTTGGCCGTGCGAGCCGGACTCGAAAGCCACATACGGCAGCGACAGGCCCAGGTCGGCCAGAACCGCCTCGGCGGCCGGTTTGAAGGCGCCCGCGCCGATGAGGACGGCGCGGGGCCGGCCGGGCTGGTGCTTACGCAGCTGTTCCAGCCGCTGGCGCAGCCGAGCGGCATCATGGCCGGCTGCGATCAGGAGGGTGCCGGTGGCTGACGCCGGTTCGCGCACCGGGGCGATGGTTGGGCCGGCGGCCGCCATCACCGGGTAATGCCAGCCCGTGCTCATCCGCTCGCGCAGGCGTGCGTTGAACTGCTCGATGCGCGCCTGGGCCGTGGGGTAGGGCGAGGGCAGCAGGGCGCCGTCCGCGTCAATCAGAGTGTGGTAGTGCAGGATGACCGGATCGCTGGCCAGCATCTCGGGCGTCGCCGGGTAATGCGTCAGGTGCAGCGGATAGTTCATCGCCACGGGCCACTCGACAAACGGCATGGGGTGCGTCAGGTAGGCCAGGGCCAGGCCGCCCTGGCCGCAGTGCTGCTGCTCGGCGAAGAGCTCGGGCCGGGTGCTGAGCTGGGTCTGGTAGTGCCGCCAGAGCGGCACGATCTCGTTGATGAAGCGCACGGG
>CAYUYN010000081.1:0-5469 GCA_964449185.1 uncultured Anaerolineales bacterium
TGGCGATCCGCCGCAAGCAGTTTTGTTGAGCGCACTAATCGCTAATTACAATTTCAGGCAGCACGACTCTGTTTTCTGCCAGGACGTGCCCCGCCGCATCCACTGCCTCCAGCCGCGGCAGCCCGGCCTCCGCCGGGTCATACCAGCCCACGGCCACGCCATACCGGCCCGGCGGCAGGCCGGCCAGGGGCAGCGTGACCGTGTCGCTCACGACCTCACCCGCCACCCACAGCGCGGTGGGGTAGGTAAAGTCGCGCGGCATCGCATCCACCTGCGCGGCCACAAAGCCATCGGCCTCGTTGAACAGATGCACGAAGAACTTGTAGTCGCGCCCCGGCGCGTCCAGCGCGCCCCACACCAGGGTCAGGCGCAGGCTGCTCGCGTCGCGCTCGGCGTCGTAGCCCCACAGCTTCAGCCGGCCGCCAAAAGTGGCGCCCACCTCGGTCTCCAGCGGCGGCACCTCAAAGCTGCGGGCGCGCCCTGTGACTTCCATGCGGCCCACGTCCGCCGCCTCGCCCACGGTCTGTCCCGCGGCGTCTTCCAACTGCACCGATAGCTGATAGGCGCCCGGCGCCAGGGTGGGGGCGGTGCCAAACCGCACGCGCCCGAGCACATACGCGCCCGCCGGCCAGCGGCTGGGCGAAGAGCCGGGGGCCAGGTCCAGCACTTGCGTCACCGGCGCTTGCCCCGAACTGCTGTCGATGGACGTGAGGGTCCAGCGCGCGCGGTAGTCGGCGGCGGGCGCCTCCAGGGTCAGCCAGCCCGCGCGCAGCTCGGGGGCGTCACCCTGCTCGATCTGGGCGGGGAAGCCGACCTCGGCCAGGGCCAGTTCGGGCAGCAAGGCAAAGCGCCGCTGCCTGTCACCGGCCGGCGTGGTGATGGTGAGCGGCAGGGTCAATTGCAAGCCGCCCAGGCCGCCCAGGCTGCTGTCCGTCCCGGGGTCGCGCAGGTCCAGAGTCAGGGCATAGTCGCCCGGCGGCGTGCCCGCCTCCAGGGGCAGCCCATAGAAGTCTGGCACCACTTCACCCGCCCGCCACAGGTGCGTGGGGTAATAGCCATAGGCCGTCTGCGCATCCAACCCCGACCATTCCAGGCCGCCCGCGTCGCGCAGCCGCACGGCCAACAGGTAGTTGCCGGGCACGGCCTCGCGCGCCAACCAGCGCAGGTCCAGCCGCGCGCCCTCCGGCCCGGCCGGCGCCAGGGTCGCGTCGAGCAGATCGATGGCGGGTCCAAAACTCGCCAGGGGCGCGGCGGTGTTGGTGGTGGCCCTAACATCGTCGATGACCACCGGCGCCAGGTGTATCAGGCCGCGCTCGCGCCCGGTGAGAGTGATGGCCGCCTGTGTTTGCCCCGCCTCGCTGACGCTCACCGTCACGAAGTACATCCCTGGCGGAATATTCTCCGGCACGTTGAGTTGGTGCTCCAGCGCCACGTTGTTACCCGCCGCGAATGGATGCGCCGCGCTGGCGAGAATGACGGGCACCGCATTGAGCAAGTTCGAAGCCGGCCGCAGCTCAAACACGACCTCGGCCGTCGCGCCGGCCTGCCACCGGCTGCGCACCGTGAGGGTCTCGCCGCGTGCCGGTGTCTCGGTGCTGTACTGAACGTCCAGCAGCGCCGCGCCATCGGCAAAGCGCACGGGGGCGTAATGGGGAAAGGCCAATTGCACAAAGTCCATCGAGAGCGGGCCGGCCGGGGCTGCGGCCGGCCCCACGCGCAGTGCGATGGCGCCCAACACCAACAGCCCCAATGCCAACGCCAACCCACGGGTGGGCTTGACGTGCCTGGGCACTGACCAAATCCGGCGCCGGTAGGCCAGGAGCGCCAGCGGCACCATCAGTAACAGAGCACTGACCCACTCGGCCGCCGCCCGCACCGGCGTGCGTCCGAGTGCGAGCGTGACCGTGTGGGCGCCTTCCGGCACATCCAACGTAATCCAGCCCAACCCCTCCGTGGCCCGCAGCGGCACCGCCTGTCCATCCACGCGCGCGGTCCAGCCCGGCCAGTCGTAGGTGGGCAGCGCGACCGTGGCCGGCCCCTGTGTCACGGCGATGGTCCATGTTTGGCGGCTGCCGCGCTGCGACAACAGCGCGCCCGCCGCCGCGCCCTGCAGCGCTTTGAGCTGCGGCGCGCGCCCGAGCATCTGCTCCGATACAAACGGCCGCGGCGCCACCGCGCGCGGCAGGTACTCGTAGCCAATGGTGCTGCCGATGTTGGCGGAGAAGTATTCGAGCAATTGCAGCCGCGCGGCCGTCACGTCCGCGTCGCGCAGGGGCACAAAGTCTGGCCGCAGCCCGCCCAGGCCCAACACGGCCAACGCCAGGGCCACGCCGCCCGCCGCCGCCCAACGCCGCCATGCACCGGTGGCCCCGGGTCGCACCGTTTCGGGAACCAGGTGCGCGGTGATGACGGCGACAAACAAGGCCTGGATCGAGAGGAACCGCCACGGAAACTGGGTGAATCCGATGAAGGGCAGGTGCTCCCACACCCAGGCCGAGTAGGGCGTGATCATCCAGGTGGAGATCACCAACCCTGCCAGCAAAAAGGTATCGGTGGCCGTCCACCGGCGCGCGCGCACCGTTCCCCACAGCCAGGCGGCCAGGCCCAACCCGCCGGCCACGGCTTGTGCCAGGCCCATGGCAAACGGCGTCGGTTGGCCCACCCCGGTTTCGGCGCTGTAGAAGAGCGAGGTCTGCACCAGGTTGGCGGCGCGGAAGTGATTGCCGTAAAAGAAATAGCCCTCGGTCACCTCGCCAATCTGGACGGCCGTCACCTCGCGCAGCGCTGGCAGCCAGAAAAAGGCGGCCAAGCCCAGGCCCCAGGCCAGGGCCAGCAGGGCCACCACCCCCGGCCGCGCGCAGGCCATAGTGGCGCCGGCCGCCGCGCGGCAGCGCCGGAACTGGGTCCACGCGGCCAGCAGCCCGTACAGCCCCGCGAAAGGCATGAAGTTGAGCGCCGAGATGTTGTGGCTAAAGGCCAGCCCGCCGACCAGTAGGGCCAGCACCAGCGCGCGGCCCAGGCCGGGCCGCGCCAGGCAGCGCTGCAAGCCCCAGAGGATCCAGGGGTAGAAAGCCATGGCCCACAGCTCAGACAGCGAGTCGCCGCGCACGTACAGGTTGACGAGGTGGAACGGGGCGAAGGTATAGGCCGCGGCGGCCAACACAGCGCGCGGGCGAGACAGCGGCAGCAGCCGCGCCCAGGCATACACACCGGCGGCCGCGGCCAGCAGCGCGCCGAGCTGCGTCAGCTTGAGGGCGGCTACATATGAGAAGCCATACAGCCGCAGCAGCGCCGCCAGGTAATAGGGCAGGGCGGCGTAGTAGCTAAAGAAGGGAAAGCCATAGCCGTAAGCGGCGTCGGGCATCCAGCGCGCGGGGAACTCGCCGGCGCCGAGCGCGGCCAGCAACTGGTGGAGGCGCAGCAGCAGGAAGGGACTGTCGCCCCCGCCGCGCGTCATCAGGAAACCGGTGTTGGAGAAGAGCGGGACCGCGGCCAGGGCGCCGCAGAACAGCGTGAGCAGCAGGGGGCCGTAGCACGCCAGGCGGCGCCTCAGCCCAGGGGGCAGGGTGGGGGGCTTGAGCAGGCTCAACGCGTTCTCAGGGCAGGGCTTTCTCATTCTCGGATTCGAGCATGAAAGCGGTCTGCCCCCTTTCCCTCTCCTGGCCCGCGCCCTTGGTTTTCGCGGCCAGGAGAGGGGAAGGGCCGGGGATGGGGTGAGGCGGGCACGGCTGTCAAGGCACGCAGCGCATGAGAAGGCCCTCCGTTCTCAGGGCGCCTGTGCCCCAGGCTGGGGGTGTGGGCCTCGGGGAACAGATGAGGCCTGTTCCCCGAGGCCCACTCGCATTCAGGCCGCTAGCGCGAGCGGCGCAGGAACAAGAAAGCGGCCACGCCCACGGCCAGCAGCAAGAACATGACGCCGCCCGCGCCCAAGACGGCCGCCCGCAGCGCGCGGTTGGAGCCGGCCGGGGTGGGCGCGGCCTGGGCCGCGCTGGGTTGGATGCCGAACTCCAGCATGGAGGTGGAGCCGGCCTCCACACCCAGCGGCGTGGCGCCCGGGGTGGTGGCGTTGTAGCCGGGCGGCGGCGCCGATGAGATAGTGTACTGCCCGGCGGGCAGTTCTTCAAAGCAGTGCGGCAGGTTCAAGTCGTCGGTGGTGTAGGCCTGCGCCTGCTGCCCGGTGGTGATGTCCACCACGGTCAGCAGGCCGCCCAGCACCAGAGTCTCATTGGCGTCGCGCACGCCGTTGCCGTTCGCGTCGTTCCAGATGAGCGCGCAGACTAGCCCGGTGCCCACCGGCGTGGCCGTCACCTGCGCGCTGGGCGTACTGGCCGGGTCGGTGGCGGCCGTGGTGGGCGCGGGTTCGCTGGCGCCGGCCTCGCTGGTGGCGCCCGCCTCGGGGGTGGCCGTCGCCGCGGTCCCGGAAGCCTGCTTGATGATCAGGCTCTGGCCCACGCTGATGAGGTCGCTGGTCAGGCCGTTGAGGGACTTGATCTCATCCACCGTCACGCCGTGGACCGCGGCGATGCCCCACAGGGTGTCGTTGGCCTGCACCACGTAGACGATGCTGCCGTCGGCGTTGGGCGTGGCGGTGTTGCTGCTGACCACCGGCTGGCGGGTGGGGGCCGGGCCTTGCGTGTTGACCGGGCCGGAGCTGGTGGGCTGCGGGGCGGTGGTGGCCGGCACGCTGCTGATGACGGTGGCCGAGACATTGTCCCACCACGCGTCGAGGTGATAGCGGCTGTCGCCGCGATAGTCGGTCGCGAGGAAGATCGTCACCTTGCCGGCCGCGCCGGCCGTGACGTCGAGCGACAGTTGGGTCCAGGTGTCGTGCGGGTTGGCCTGGCCCGACCACTTCACGGTGTTGGCAAACCACTCGATGCTGCCGTTTGGCTCCGCGCCGATCTGCATGCGGGCCAGGACGGAGCTATCGGAAGGCGCGGGGAAGTCGGGGGTGGAGGCGAACACGCGGGCAAAGGCCGTGATGCGCACCAGCGAGCCGGGCGCCACCGTGATGGTCTGCCGGATACCGGCGCGCCACGGGTCCCAACTGCGGCCCACGTGCTGCGAGCCGCTGCCGCTGCGGACGAAGGTCGGGTTGTGCTCTGGCGCGAAGTCGGGCTTGAAGGCGTAATTCAGGGTGCCATCGCCGGGGTTGGCGGTTTCCTGCCACCACGCGTCCCAATTCGTGGCCGTGCCGTTGCCCTGAAACGCCTCCAGGTCGGCATTGCCGACCAGGTTGGTCTGCGCGGCCAGCTCGACGGCTGGCTCAGCCGCCACCGGCAGGGCGGTCGCGGCCAGCACGGCCAGCGCCAGGATTGTCCAGAGTTTTTTCAACCTCATGCCGCGTTCCTTTCCTTGCTCCATCACACCACCCCTTAAAGAGCGTCTGAAAAGCGCCTGTAGGGGCGCCCCCCCGTGGGCGCCCCCCCTGCCGCCCTAACAGCGTAGCGGATGGGGTGGGCGCCCCCC
>CAYUYN010000081.1:5569-7736 GCA_964449185.1 uncultured Anaerolineales bacterium
GTGGGCGCCCCCCCTGCCGCCCTAACAGCGTAGCGGATGGGGTGGGCGCCCCCCTGCCTGCCCTAGCAGCGTAGCGGATGGGGTGGGCGCCCCTAACCCCTAAATCGGGGTTGTCAGACGCGTTCGTAGGTCCAGCCCAGCGCCTCTACCCGATGATCAGCGTCTGACCGATAAAGATGATGTCGCCGGTCAGGTTGTTGAGCTGCTTGAGCCGCGCCACCGTGGTATTGAAGCGCACGGACAGCCGGTACAGGTTATCACCGCGCACCACCACGTAGGTGAACGTGTTGGCCGGCGGCGCCACGGTGGTGGCGGCCGGCGTGGGGACCAGGCCGCTCTGCACGCCGGGGATAATGAGCACCTGGCCTATCCTCAGCAGGTTGGGCGTGGCGGTCGGGTTGGCCTTCAGGATCGAGGCCACGGTCACCGCGAACTTGCGCGCGATGCGGTAGTAGTTGTCGCCCGGCACCGCCACGTAGCGCAGGCCGGTCACCTGGGTGGGCGTCGGGGCCGCCGCGCCGCCGCTGGTGCCCGGGCCGGTGCCTACGACCACCAGGCTGGCATCGTCCAGGTAGAGGTCGTTGTGCTGCACGCCATACACCGGCAGGGAGTGGGTGAAGACCGTCACGGCATTGCTCTGGGCCACCGCCTCGATGGCGTAGAAGCCCCAGGCATCGTAGGTGTCGGCCACCGGCGTCCATTGAATGTTGCCGCTGTAAGGGTTGGTGCCGCCGGTGGGATCGATGCCGATGCGCATGCCCAGCGACTGCTGCCCGGACGACGGGCCGTAGTTGCTGTTCGTGGACCAGCCCTGCATGTAGATGCTGAAGCGCACGCGCTGGCCCGGGGCGATGCCGCCCACGCGCTGGTACATGCCCGCCTCGTGGACGCTGTAGAAGGTGAAGTACTTCTGGGCGTTGCTGCCGCTGCGCACGCGGTCGGCGCACACCGGGCCGCAGTTGGCCTCGCGCCACTCGGGCCGGTGCCAGGCGACCTTGCAGTCGGGGGTCTCGCAACTGCCGGGATGCTGAGGATCCTGATTGGGCTCGAGCCACCAGCCCAGCCAGCCAGCGGCCACCTGCACCTCGTCGATGGGGGTATTGGGCAAGAACTGGGGCTCGGTGTGGCAGCACTGCTTGACGAAGGGGCTCTCGAAACCCGGGTTGACCAACAAGTTGGGGCCATCCGCCGCGACCGGGGCGGCAGCGGGGGCTGCGGCCACGCCGGCGGCGGGCGTGGCCGCCGCCCCCGCGACGACCAGGCACAAGATCAGCAATAGGGTCTTACGAAAAAGGGACATGCTCAAATTATCTCCTGTCGGCAGTGGTGATCTCAAACGCATCGCCTGGTTGGTCGACCCGCGGCAAGCGGGCGCCCGTGGCCAGGTCGTAAATTCCAATCCGCACAGTCATCCCGGCCCACGTGGTGCCGGCCGGCAGGCTGAAGAAGCGGGTCTCAGCCACCGCTTCGCCGGGCCGCCATAGGCCGCTGGGGTACAGCACGCTGCCCAGCGGACCATCGGCCTGGGCGACGATGGTGTCACCCGCCACGGCCTGGGCAAAGACCTGGTAGTCCCGGCCCGGCGCTTGTTCGGCCTGCCACACCAGGGCCACCCGGCCCCCTTCAGGCGTGGGCTGCTCGCTGTAGGCCAGCAGGGTCAGCCCCCTCTCAAAACGCGCCACGGGGACCGGATGTTCCCCCAGCACGGCTGTCACCGGCCGCGCGCTGTAGCGCGAGTAGAGCGGGTAAGGGACCGGCTCAAGATCGCCGCGGTAAAGGGGGCCGGACTCCGCTTGAATGACCTGTCCCACCGGCAAGGCGGCCAGGGCCGGCGCGAAAGGCTCGTACGGCCAGACGATCACGACCGTCTGCGCGGCCGTCTCCACCGGCGGCACGGGCTCGGCTGCGGTAAACCAGCGCAGCCCTGGCGCCTCCCCCACCAGGAAGCGCACCGAGGGGAAGTTGTCCCAAAAGCGCCGGTCCACACGCCACTGGCGAGCCGCGCTGTCTTCCGCGGCATTGGCTTGAATTTCGCGCGCCAACGCGCTGGCCGCCGACTGAAACAGATAGCCGGTGTTCGGGTCGGCCGCGTAGCGCCCAAAATAATCGCGCGCGGTCCACACCCCGCTGACGATCAGCGCGGCCACCACCAGGCCCTGGCGCAGCG
>CAYUYN010000081.1:7836-13157 GCA_964449185.1 uncultured Anaerolineales bacterium
GCGCCCCACAGCCACTCCAGGCCGCTGGCCGCCACCAGGCAGATGGCGGGCAAAATGCCGGCTGCCCGCAAAAAGTGCGGTGTGTCCTCGGCCAGGATGGTCGGCAGCAGCAGCGTCCCGATCCAGGCCAGCACCAGGGCGCTGGGCAAGTGCCGCTGGCGCACCACCCCGCGCGCCAGCCGGAACGCGCCCGCCAAAAACGCCGCGCCCAGCAGTACATCGAACACGGGCCGCCCCGGCAGGTTGTGCCGGGCGATGTCGTCGCCGCGCCAGACAAACATCCCCAGCGCGGCCGCCAGGTTGCGCGCGAGCGTCCCCGGCAAGTCGCCGTGGTTGATGTCCGGGTTCAGCACCGACACCTGCCCGGCCCGGCCCAACAAAATCTCGGGTTGGCGCAGCCCGGCCAGCAACAAGGGCATCGCCACCAGCACCGCGGGCACGACAAAACAGGCCAATTGACGGGCAGATGGAAACGTCTGGCGCTGGGCACTATACCAGAAAACCAGAAAAGCAATGAGGGCCAGGGGGACGAAGCGCGCGGCCAGGTAAGTATAGAATGTCAAGCCGTAAAGCGCGCCCGCCAGCGCCAAAAGGCCCATTCCGCGCGGGCCGCGCCGCCAGCCGGCTGCCGCGCAGGCCAGGCTGAGCGCCAGAAAGAGCGGCAGGCTGCCGGCCCGCAGACCGATGCGGCTGAGCGCCAGCGGCCAGAAGGTGAGGGCGGTCACCGCCGCCGCCAGCAGGCCCAGCCGCGGGTTGTACAAAGCGCGTCCCAGGGCATAGGCGGCCAGGACGGTCAGGCTGCCGATGAGCGCGGCCGGCAGCCTCACCGCCAGCGGGCTGCGGCCCAGCGCGGCCACGCTGGCCGCCACCAGGTAAATATAGAACGGCTCGCGCCCATTGTTGGCCGAAAAGAAGATCGGCCGCGCGCCGTCGATGACGTCGAGCGCGTCCAGGCCGTTGTAGGCTTCGTCCTGGTACAGGCCGGGCGGCGCCTCGCCCAGGCGGTAGAAGCGCAGGCCCAGGCCCACGAGCAGGATGAAACCCAGGAGCAGCCAGTGGCTGAGGCGCCCAGGGGATGGGCATATCACCGTCTACGCCCTCCGAGGAGCGTATGGGCAGCCCGAGGCCCGTTGTTCAAAGTGGTACGGCTGATCAATCGATGCACAAGGCCGGATTATACCGCCGCCGCCAAACGCGGCCCAAAGGAATGCCAGGGCCTTCTCATTTGTCTTTCCTTGACTTCCCCCCACCCCCCGCCTACAATCGCCTCTGCCTGTTGCAGTAAGGGCGTTTGGCGCTTCCGTGCCTCCACGCGCAGCGGTCCACACCTACACACCCATACACCCACACTCCCATACCCCCACACTGATTTACACAGGAGTTCCCATGTCCGACTTCCTCTTCCGCGGCTCGCTGGCCGAGCTCGACCCCGACCTCTATGAACTCATCCAGATCGAAGCCGAGCGCCAATACCGCAAGCTGATCCTGATTGCGTCGGAGTCGGCCGCGCCGCTGGGCGTGCGCGAGGCGCTGAGCAGCACCTTCCAGAACCTGTACGCCGAGGGCTACCCGGACGAGGCGACACGCTGGATGGACGAGGGCGAGCTGCTGGATTACGAAGCCCGCCTGGGCCACTACCGCCGCTACGGCGACCCGCGCTACTACAAGGGCGTCGAGTACGCCGACGTGATCGAGTCCCTGGCCCGCCGCCGCTGCGCCGAGCTGTTTGCCGCCAACGGTTTTGGTCCCGACCAGGTCTACGTCAACGTCCAGGCCCTCTCGGGCGCGCCCGCCAACAATGCCGTCTATCACGCGCTGGTCAACCCCGGCGACACGGTCATGGGCATGAACCTGCTCTTTGGCGGCCACCTCACCCACGGCTCGCCGGTCAACCGCTCGGGCAAGTATTACCACATCGTGCCCTACACCATCGACCCGCTGACCCAAAAGATCGACATGGATGAGGTCGAGCGCCTGGCCCGTGAGCACAAGCCCAAGCTGATCATCGTGGGCTACTCGTCCTATCCATGGGCGGCCGACTTCAAGCGCTTCCGCCAGATCGCGGACACGGTCGGCGCCTACCTGCTGGCCGACATGGCCCACGTGGCCGGCCTCATCGCCGCCGGGGTCTATCCCAACCCGGTCGGCATTGCCCACGTCGTGACCTTCACCACCCACAAGACCCTTAACGGCCCGCGCGGCGCCTGCATCCTCACCACCGACGCGGCCCTGGCGCGCAAGATCGACCGGGCCGTGTTTCCCGGCGAGCAGGGCGGGCCGCACGTCAACACCTTTGGCGCCTTGGCGGTGGCCTTCAAGCTGGCCGCCACGCCCGCGTACCAGGCGCTTCAGGCGCAGACCGTGGCCAACAGCGTCCGCTTTGCGCGGCAGATGGAGGCCCACGCCTTCCGCATCCCCTTTGGCGGCACCGAGTCACACCTGTTCAACCTGGACTGCAAATCGGTCACCGGCCGCGATGGCACGCCCTTGATGGGCGACATGGCCGCCCGCATCCTGGACCTGGCCGGCATCGTCACCAACCGCAACACCATCCCGGGCGATGTCTCGGCTGCTAACCCGTCCGGCCTGCGCCTCGGCACGCCCTGGATCACCCAGCGCGGCTTCAAGGAAGCCGAAGTGGACGCGCTGGCCGCCGCCATGGCCCAGGTGCTCAAGGCCTGCCAGCCCTACAAGTACCCCGGCCGGCGCGGCGACCTGTTCCGCGCCAAGGTGGACTTTGAAGCCTTCAACGACGCGCGGCTCAAGGTGCGCGACTTGGCCCAGGCCGCCGGCATCGACTACGCGCCCACTCAGCACGGGTACCCGCACTTCTACTATATCGACGACCCGGTAGCCGCTGCCGCTTACACCCAGGTGGAGGTGCAGGGCGAGCGCGCGGCCGAGTTCCTGTATTGGGCCGTCACCAGCGACGTGTATGCCCTCGCGCCCGGCCAGGCGCAGGCCACGCTGCTCTATACCCCGCGCGGGCAGGTGGCGGGCGCGCTGAAGCGCTGCGACGGCGGCTTGACCGCTAGCCATTACACGCTCAGCCTGCCCAGCGCGCAAGCCGGCGCCACGCTCACCTGGCTGCGCGACCTGGCCGACGGCTATGTGGCCTTCGACCCGACCGACCCCTTCCGCAAGCTGCCCGGCCCCCTGGCCATCCGGCAGCAGGGCGGGGCGGAGGCGCTGCCCGTGGAGGGCGGCAGCCACAGCCAGGTGGCGGTGGACAAGCCCTACTTCATCGGCAGCTCCAACTGGGCCATTGAGGCGCCCACGGCCCTGCCCGAGTTCCGCTGGGCCGCGCCGGTGGACCCGCCCCTGCGCCGCACAGCCCTCAACGCCACGCACCGCGCCCTGGGCGGGCGCATGGTGCCCTTTGCCGGCTGGGAGATGCCGGTGCAGTACACCGGTGTTAAGGAAGAGCACGCGGCCACGCGCCAGGCGGCCGGGCTGTTTGACGTCAGCCACATGGGCGTGTGGGAGCTGACCGGTCCCACGGCGGCGGCCTTCCTGGATGGCGTGATTACCAACGAGGCCGCGGCGCTCCAGCCCGGCGAGAGCATGTACGCGCAGATCTTATTACCCGACGCGCACGTGATCGACGACTGCTACGTCTACTGCCGCGCGCCCGAGCGCTACCTGTTTGTGGTCAACGCCAGCAACGACGACAAGGATTGGGCCTGGTTCACGGCCGTCCAGCGCGGCGAGGTGCTGGTGGACCTGGACCGGCCCTGGGCCAAAGCCCCCGGCCGCGATGGGGTGACCGTGCGCGACCTGCGCCGCCCCGAGGCCGGCGCCGACCAGCGCGTGGACATCGCCCTGCAAGGCCCGAAGGCGCGCGACGTGCTGTTGGCCCTGGGCGGCGCCGACCCGGGCACGGTCAAGGCGGTGAAGGCGCTCAAGCGCACCCAGCTCTGCGACGCCGTCATCGGCGGCTTCGACCTGATCGTGGCGCGCACCGGCTACACCGGCGAGACGATGGGCTTCGAGCTTTTCGTCCACCCCGACCGCGCGGTGGATTTATGGAACTTGCTGCTCAAGGCCGGCGAGCCTTTGGGCGTCAAGCCGGCCGGCCTGGCCGCCCGCGACTCGCTGCGCACCGAGGCCGGCCTGCCGCTGTATGGCGAAGAGATGGCCGGCGCGCTCAACCTGGGCGTCGGCGATGCCGGCTTCGAGTCCTACGTCAAGACCCACAAGCCGTGGTTCATCGGCCGCCAGGACTTTTTGGAGCAGGAAAAGAAGCGCAAGGCCGAGGTCGTGCGCTTCCGCTTCAACAAAAAGTCCGGCCGCATGGCCCATTACCTCGACCCGGTGGTGGACGAAGCCGGCCGCGTCATCGGCCACGTCACCAGCTGCTCCATCGACACCGAGGGCTACCGCCTGGGCCAGGCCTATGTGGAGCTCAAGTACACCGCCGATGGCACCCCGGTCTACGTCTTTCAGTCCGCTTCCGACAAGCCCGAAAAGGCCCGCCAGGGCCTCAAGGCCGGCGAGAAGATTGCCATGCCCGAGGCGGCCACGGTGCTCAGTCGCTTTCCAAAGCGGAAGTGAGCAAATACTGACGACGGACGACAGACTGTTAGGCCGTAGCAGTGAGTTCAACTCGCCAAGCTTGAAGCCTCAACGAAATGTAGGAGCGCTTTCCAGGCGCGATCCTATGGTGCCAAGACGCGGTTTTTGGCGTAACGAAATGTGGGGGCGCCTTCCAGACGCGATCCTATGGTGCCAGGACGCGGGTTGAGGCGTAAGGTTTCCTTGCCGCCAAGCGGGTAATCGCGGGCGAAGCCCGCTCCTACAAATATCCAAGGGACCTGCAATCCCCAATTACCAATTACCAATTACCAATTACCAATTACCAATTACCCATCTCATGCCGGTGATCTACGACGACCGGCTGCGCGAGCGCAACCTGGGCGAGTGGACCGGGCTGACGTTTGAGCAGGCCCGCGAGCGCAACCCCGCACAGGCCGTGGACGACTGGCGCATCGCCGGCCCGCCCGGCGGCGAAACCCAGGCCCAACTCATGGCGCGCGTGGCGGCCGCGCTGGACGACATCGCCGCCCGGCACCCCGAGAGCACGGTGGGCGTCTTCAGCCACGGCGGCGCGCTCAGCGCTTATATGGAACACCTGCTGGGCATTGCCCCCGGCCGGCCCGTGTCGTTTTCCTTCCATAACACGGCCATCGCCCGCATCAGCCTGCGCTACGGCCGCGGCCACGGCCACGGCCAAGGCTACCACGTGCGCGTGCTGTCGGTCGGCGACGACCACCACTTGAACGGTCTTTAGAGCGCGTCTGAACGGAGTGCGAAATCTCCGC
>CAYUYN010000082.1:0-5607 GCA_964449185.1 uncultured Anaerolineales bacterium
GGCGGTCCCAACCGGCCGGGTCGGTGACGGCGCGGGCCGGCGGCCGGGCGGGCGCGGCGGTGAGGGCGTCAGCCAAGGCTCAGCCCTCGGCGCTGCACGTAGAGCAGGTAGGCCCGGTACAGCAGCGGCCGGTACACCCGGTCCCAGGCGCCCACGGTGCGCACCAACTGGCCGCCAAAGCCGCGCTTGAAGCGATAGACCCCCCACAGCCCGTCGTGGCGCTGCTCGAAACCAGCTTCCAGCGCCGCCTCGTCCTCGTCCGGCACGCCCCACAGGTCGTAGCACACGGCCCCGCGCGCGCGCGCCCAGCGCATGGCCTCCCACTGCGCCAGGTAGGGCGCCATGCGCTGGCGCTCGTGGTCGGACGAGGCGCCGTAGAGATACCAGGCGTTGGTTTGGTGGGCAAAGGCCATCACCCCGGCCAGCAACTCGCCTTCCCCACTCCGCTGCGCCGCGGGGGACGCGTGGTCCCCACTGCGCTGCGCTTCGGGGGATCCATGATCCCCACTACGCTTTGCTTCGGGGGACCCGTGGTATTCGGCCAGCAGCAGCTCGGCGCGGCCGGCGGGCTGGAAAAGCTGGTAGGCGCGGCGATAGTAGTCGGGCGCGTGGAGGCCAAAGCCGTCCCGCGCGCCGGTGGCCTGCATCAGGGCGATAAAGCGGTCGAGATCCCGCGGGGTCTCCGCCGCGCGGGCGGTGACGCCCTTTTTGGCGGCCAGGCCGATGTTGTAGCGGGTCTTCTGCTTCATGCGCGCCAGCACCTCGGCCTCGCTGCCGGCCAGGTCCACCACCAGGCTGCGGCGCGGCTGCACGCTGTGCGGCGAGGGCCGAAAGCCAAGCTCGGCCAGCCGGGCGGCGCAGCCGGGCTCGTCGGGCAGGTCGGGCTCCCACTTGAGGCAAATGGCGCGGCGGGCGCGGCAGGCCTGGTCCAGGGCGGCCAGCAGGGCTGTTAGCTGCGCCGGCTGCTGCCAGTCGGCCAGGGGGCCGCGCGGGACATAGGCCAGGGTGAGACCGAAGGGCAGCTTGCGGAAGAGCACCAGGGCGCCCGCCGGGCCGGCCCGCACGGCCTGGGGCTGCCAGCCGAAGGCGGCTTTGAGTTGGCCCCAGGCCGAGGTCTGGAGCAGGTGGGTTTGGGGGTGGGCGTCGGCCAACGCGTCCCACGCGGCCGCGTCGGGGGTCATGCGGCGGATTATAACCGATACACCTTTTAAGCCTCGCAATTTTTGACTTTTGATATGAGTCGTGTTAACATTATCCGCGCAAGCTTTCACAAAGTGAGCGATTTCCCCGCACCGAGCACAATTGAGGGTAGCCGATGCAGAACGAGTGGTTGTTCATAGGGGTATTCCTGCTGATGGCCGCGATTTTTCCCGGCGCGCCGATCATCATTAACAGCCTCATCCTCGGCCCGAAGAAGAACAATCCGGTCAAGAACAGTCCCTACGAGTGCGGCATCGAAACCGTGGGCGACACGTGGGTGCAGTTCAAGGTGCAGTACTACATCTTTGCGCTGGTGTTCGTCATCTTCGCGGTCGAGGTGGTGTTCCTGTTCCCGTTTGCGCTGGCCTTCGACCAGGTGGGCCTGTTCGCCGTGATGGAGGTGGTGCTGTTCATCCTCATCCTGGCCGGCGGCCTGCTCTATGCCTGGCGCAAAGGCGCGCTGGAGTGGGTCTAAACGCAACCAAATAAAGTCGTCGCCTACCGAGATTCTGGCGGTAGGCGATTTGTTGTCTGCCTTGAGAGCGGGAGTAAGCGATGGACTTTGCCAAACTCTTGACTGACCCGGTCGGCGCGATCCGCGATCTGCTGGTGGGGCTGCTGACCAGCCTGGGCCTGGCGCACGGGGCCGTGGAAGTGATTCTGATGGTCATCGGGGTGGTGGTGATCGCCTCCGTGGCGCTGGTGCTGCCGCTGTTCCTGATCTGGTTTGAGCGGCGGGTGGTGGCGCGCATGCAGGACCGCATCGGCCCCAACCGCGTCGGCCCGCAAGGGCTGCTGCAGACCATCGCCGACGCCCTCAAGCTGATGATTAAGGAAGACATCACCCCCACCGGCGCCGACAAGCTGGTCTACAACATCGCCCCGATCCTGTCGGTGGTGGCCATCATCAGCATGTGGGCCGTGATACCCTTCGCCGCCCGCACCTTTGGCACCCGCCTGAACGTGGGCGCGCTCTACATCGTGGCCATCGGCTCGCTGGGCACCCTGGCCATCATGATGGCCGGCTGGTCGTCCAACAACAAGTATGCGCTGCTGGGCGCTTTCCGCACTGTGGCGCAGCTCGTGTCCTACGAGACGCCCCTGATCCTGAGCCTGCTGGTGCCGGTGCTGCTGGCGCGCAGCATGGACCTGACCACCATCATCGAGAAGCAGGCGGTGTGGTACATCGTGGCCGCGCCGCTGGCCGCGCTGATCTTCTTCCTCACCTCGGTGGCCGAAGTCGGGCGCACGCCCTTTGACCTGCTGGAGGCCGAGTCGGAAATCGTGGCCGGCTTCCACATCGAATACTCGGGCATGAAGTTCGGCATGTTCTTCGTGGCCGAGTTTCTGCATGCCTTTACCGTGGGCGCGCTGACGGCGGTGCTGTTCCTGGGCGGCTGGGCCGGCCCGTGGGCCGAGCAATACCCCATCCTGGGCGTGGTGTACTTTACGCTCAAGGCCTTTGCCGGCTATTTTGCCGTCATCCTGATGCGCGCGGCCCTGCCCCGCATCCGCATCGACCACATGCTCGACCTGAACTGGAAGTTCCTGGTGCCGGTCTCGCTGGCCGTGGTGGTCGTGACTATCGTGGTCGACAAGGTGGTGCAGCTCTACGGCCCCACCGACAGCGAGTGGTTCCGGGCGGGCGCGCTGTTCCTGGCGAACGTGGCGCTGGCCTGGGCCATCTATTGGTTGGTGTCGGCCTCGGCCCGCCGCCTGCGCCGCGAGGAAGAGGCCGAGCTGGAAGGGCACGACGGTGGTGAGCACGGCGAACACGCCGCCGAAGCCGCTCACGCCGCGCCGGCCCACTGACCCGCGGCGCAGGTGTAGACTCTCCGGACCGATCCATGACCGCTGATCACATCATCTTTCTCTTTACGGCTGCCTTGACCCTGGGCTCGGCCATCGCCGTGGTCACCGTCCGCAACCTGGTGCACGCGGCGCTGGCCCTGATCGTCTCGTTCTTTGGCGTGGCGATCGTGTTTGTGCTGCTCCAGGCGGGTTTCCTGGCGGCGGTGCAGGTGGTGCTGTACATCGGCGCCATCGCCATCCTGATTATCTTCGCCATCATGCTCACCCGGCGCGTGATGCAGGACACCGGCCCGCAGATCAACCGCCAGTGGTGGCTGGCCGCCATCCTGAGCGTGGCGCTGTTCGCGGCGCTGTGGATGGTGCTGCGCCAGGTGCCCAGCCTGCAGCAGGCCCTGGCGCCCGCGGTCCCGCTGGACGCCGAAGCCGGCCTGCGCCAACTGGGCGCCGCCCTGGTGGATCCCAACCAGTACATGCTGCCCTTCGAGGCGGCGTCGGTGCTGCTCTTGGTGGCGCTGGTGGGGTCGCTGGCGATTGCTGGAGACAGGAAGTAACGCCATGGTCCCACTCTCCTGGTTTTTGACCCTCGCGGCCGCGCTCTTCTGCGCCGGCATCTATGGTGTGCTGGCGCGCAAGAATGCCGTGGCCATCCTGATGGGCATCGAGCTGATGCTCAACGCCGTCAACATCAATTTGCTGGCGTTCTCGCATTACCGCACGCCCAACCTGCCCACCGGGCAGATGTTCACCATCATCGTGCTGTCGGTGGCCGCCGCCGAGGCCGCGGTGGGCCTGGCGCTGATCATCTCAATTTACCGCCGCCGCAACACCGTGGTGGCTGAAGATATGGACTTGATGAAGTGGTAGTGGAGCCCTCATGTCATTTTCGCGCGAGTTTCTGACCACCCTGGCCTGGCTCATCCCCCTGCCGCCGCTGCTGTCGTTTGCGCTGATCGTGCTGGTCACCCACCGCAGCAAGGCGCTCAGCCACAGCGTGGCGGTGGGCCTGATGGCCCTGTCGTGGAGCATGAGCTGGATCGTCTTCTTTGGCACCCTGGCCATCAATCACTTCGGCGAGGAGGTGCTTGAGCGGGCCGTGGATTGGCTGCCGTTTGGCGGCGCCGCCCTGGAAGGCACGCGGCCCCTGCGCATGGGCGTGCTGGTGGACCCGTTGACGGGCATCATGCTGTTCTTCGTCTCGCTGGCCTGCCTGCTGATCTTCGTCTACAGCATCGGCTACAGCAACTTCGGCAAGCCGCGCGACGCGCATGACACCCCCGGCCAGGCGCCGCACGGCGTGGAGCCGCTGTACGCGCGCTTCTTCGCCTACCTGTCGCTGTTTGCCTTTGGCATGCTGCTGCTGGTGGTGGCCGACAACCTGCTGCTGATGTTCGTGGGCTGGGAAATCATGGGCCTGTGCTCGTACCTGCTCATCGGTTTCTGGTTCGCCCGCAATTACCCCGACCCCAAGCAGATCACCCCGCGCCAGGCGGCCATCAAGGCCTTTATGACCACGCGCGTGGGCGACATGGTCATGATGCTGGGCATCGTTTACCTGTACTTCGAGGCCGGCACCCTGTCGTTCCGCGAGATCCTGCACAACGAAGAGATGCTGGCGCGCCTGGCCTCGGCGCCGTCGGTGCTGGTGGGCCTGTCGGCCGCCAGCGTCATCGGCCTGCTGCTGTTCGCGGGCACGGTCGGCAAGAGCGCGCAGTTCCCGCTGCACGTCTGGCTGCCCGACGCCATGGAAGGCCCGACGCCCGTCAGCGCCATGATCCACGCCGCCACGATGGTCTCGGCCGGCGTGTACGCCATGGTGCGCCTGTTCCCGCTGCTCTCGGCCGGCTGGCAAGAAGGCGGGCCGCTCACGGCGCCCATGCTGGCCATGGCCCTCGTCGGCTCGTTTACGGCGCTGTTCGCCGCCACCATCGCGGTGGGCCAGGCCGATGTCAAGAAGGTGCTGGCTTACTCCACCATCTCCCAGCTCGGTTTTATGATCGCCGTGCTGGGCATTGGCGGCTTTGTGGCGGCGGCCTTCCACCTGATGACGCACGCCTTCTTCAAGGCCCTGCTCTTCCTGGGCTCGGGCTCGGTGATCCACGGCGTGGAGCATGGCCACCACCACGCGAACGCGAGCCATGCCAGTCACGGGGAAGCCGCGAGCGGGCACGAGCACACTCTCCGCGATGCTGCGAGTGCAGGCGGCGGCCACCAGCCCGCCGCGCACTTTGACCCGCAGAACATGTTCAACATGGGCGGCCTGGCCAAGCGCATGCCCATCACCTACTGGACCTTTGTCATCGGCGGCTTCTCGCTGGCGGGCTTCCCGCTCATCACCGCCGGCTTCTGGTCCAAGGACGAGATCTTGGCCGACGCCTGGGCGCACGCGCCGGTGGTGTTTGTGGTGCTGGCGTTGGCCGCGCTGCTGACGGCCGTCTACACCATGCGGCAGATTAGCCTGACCTTCCTGGGCGAGCCGCGCACGCCGGCCGCCGAGCACGCCAGCGAGAGCGACTCGATCTTCCGGCCCATGCTGCTGGCGCTGGTGGTGCTGTCCTTCTTCGCCATCACGGCGGGGTGGGTGGGCATCCCCGAGCA
>CAYUYN010000082.1:5707-13037 GCA_964449185.1 uncultured Anaerolineales bacterium
CGGAGACGTTCGTCTCGTCGGTGATGGACAAGGGTGTGATCGACGGCACCCTGCACTTTATCGGCCGCAGCGCGCTGAAGGTGGGCGAGGTCTTCCGCAACTATTTCGATGCGCCGGTGGTCAACGGCTTTGGCGACCTGGTGGGCTCGGCCGTGAACCGCTTTGGCCGATCTTTCCGGGTGATCCAAACCGGCCGGGTGCAGCAGTACCTGCTGGTGCTGATGGCGGTGGTGGTGGTGGTGGGCGCGGTGCTGCTGCTGCCGGGCCTGGGACGCTAACATGGATACTCTTCTTCAGAATAACCCGCTCAGCCTGATCCTGTTCGTGCCGACGGTGGCCGCCCTCGTGGTGCTGCTGCTGCCGCGCGACCAGGTGGGGCTGATCCGCTGGGTGGCCTTCCTGGCCAGCCTGGCGCCGCTGGGCCTAGCCATCGCGCTGTGGCTGCGGTTTGTGCCCGCGCAGGCCGGCTTCCAGTTCGAGGAGCACTACCAGTGGTTCGCGGCCATTAATGCGACCTACCACGTCGGCGTGGACGGCATCAGCCTGCCCATGGTGCTGCTGACCACGATCCTCACGCCCCTGGCCATCCTGTTCTCCTTCAGCGTCACCGAGCGCGTGCGCGCCTACATGGTGCTGTTCCTGCTGCTCGAGACCGGCATGCTGGGCGTGTTCCTGTCGCTGGATCTGATTTTGTTCTTCCTGTTCTGGGAAGTCGGCCTGATCCCGATGTACTTCCTGATCAACATCTGGGGCAGCGCCAACCGCCAGTACGCCTCCTTCAAGTTCTTCATCTACACCATGACCGGCTCGGTGGGCCTGCTGCTGGCGGTGCAGATCATCGGCATCACCCTGGGCAGCTTCGACATGGTCAATGCCTTTGAGAAGTGGCCGCAAGTGACCGGGGACCTGTTTGGCATTCCGGTCACCACCATCCGCACCCTGGCCTTCTGGGCCTTTGCCATCGCCTTTGCCATCAAGGTGCCGGTGTGGCCCTTCCACACCTGGCTGCCCGACGCCCACACGGAGGCGCCCACGGCCGGCTCGATGCTGCTGGCGGGCGTGCTGCTGAAGCTGGGCGCTTACGGCTTCCTGCGCCTGGTGCTGCCGCTTTACCCGGTGGAGGCCGCTCGCTTTGCCGGGGTGCTGGCCTTCCTGGCGCTGATGGCCATCGTCATGGGCGCGTTGGCCTCCTTTGGCCAGTCGGACTTCAAGCGGCTGGTGGCTTACTCGTCCATCAACCACATGGGCTTCGTGGTGCTGGGCGTGGCCGTGGCGGCCTACACCGCCAACAGCGCCTCGGCCGAGCTGCGCGCCACCGGGGTCATGGCGGCCAACGGCGCCGTGCTGCAGATGTTCGCGCATGGCCTGAGCGCGGCCGGCATGTTCCTGTTGGTGGGCGTGATCTACGACCGCACCCACACGCGCAACCTGAACGACTTTGGCGGGCTGTTCCCGTTGGCGCCGATCTATGGCGGCCTGCTGATCTTCACCAGCATGGCCTCCCTGGGCCTGCCTGGGCTGGCCGGCTTTGTGCCCGAGTTCATGGTGGTGCGCGGCGCCTGGCCGGTGTTTACCGTAGTGACCGCCCTGGCCATGATCGGCCTGCTGATGACCGGCGCCTACATTCTCAGGGGCATCGGCATGACCCTGTACGGCCCGCTGAATAAGCGCTGGCTGGGGCACAAGCTGGAAATCTCCCCGCGCGAGATCCTGGCCCTCGCGCCGCTCATGGCGCTCATGCTCGTCGTGGGCATCTGGCCGGCCTGGCTGGTGGGGGTGATCAATGAGGCGGTTGTGAGGCTGTTTGCCTAAAAATCGACGACAGACCACAGACGACAGACCATAAGCGCTGTCATTTGCCTAAAAGCCCGTCGTCCATCGTCCGTCGTCTGAGTTCTTGAGACAAACTTATGGATTTCCCCTTCCTCTCAGTCATCACCTTTACCCCGCTCGCGGCCGCGGTGCTCATCCTGCTGCTGCCCGAGGAGCGCAAGACCGAGATCCGCGTGGTGGCGCTGGCGGCCGGCGTGTTTGCGACGATCCTGTCGCTGTACATCTACTTCGCCTATAACCCGGCCGGGCCGGAACACTACCAGTTCCAGGAGAAGGCGCTGTGGGTGCCGCAGCTGGGCATTTCCTACTATGTAGGCGCCGACGGGCTAAGCCTGCCGCTGATCCTGCTGACGTCCATCGTCATGCTCACCGGCGTGCTCATCTCCTGGGGCATCGACGACCGGCCGCGCGAGTTCTTCGCCTTCCTGTTTATCCTGGCCACGGGCGTGTTCGGGGTCTTTGTGGCGCTGGACTTGTTTCACCTGTTCTTCTTCTACGAAATCGCCGTGTTCCCCATGTACCTGCTCATTTCCATCTGGGGCTGGGTGAAGACGCGCGAGTACGCGGCTATGAAGCTGACGCTGTACCTGTTCATCGGCTCGGTCATTTCCCTGGTGGGCGCGCTGGCCATGTTCGTCGCCGTGCGCAACTTCACCGGCGTGGCCACCTTCGACATGCTCAAGATTTCCGAGGCCCAGCAGGCCGGGGCGTTCAACTTCAACGTGGTGGCGGCCAACCCCTTCACCGGCGCGCCCTGGCTCAACGTCAACTTTGAGAAGGCGGTCTTCCCGTTCGTCTTCTTTGGCTTTGCGGTGCTGGCCGGCATCTTCCCCTTCCACAATTGGTCGCCCGACGGCCACGTGGCGGCGCCCACCGCGGTGTCGATGTTCCACGCCGGCGTGCTGATGAAGCTGGGGGCCTTCGCCGCCCTGCGCGTGGGCGTGCAGCTCCTGCCCGAGGGCGCCGTCTTCCACCTGCCCTGGATCGTGCTGCTGACCTTGGTCAACGTGGTCTATGGCTCGTTCATCGCCATGACCCAAAAGGACCTGAAGTACATGATCGGGTTCTCGTCGGTCTCGCATATGGGCCTGGTGGTCATGGCAATGACGACCCTGAACGAGGTCGGCTATACCGGCGCCGGCCTGCAGATGTTCTCGCACGGGGTGATGACGGCCCTGTTCTTCGCCTGCGTCGGCATGATCTACGACCGGGCCCACACCCGCATGATGCCCGAGCTGGGCGGCCTGGCGCGCAAGATGCCGTGGGTGGCGGTGGCCTTTATCATCGGCGGCTTTACCTCCATGGGCATGCCGGGCCTCTCGGGCTTTGTGGCCGAGCTGCCCATCTTCTTGGGGCTGTGGCGCGCCAAGGCGGTGGCGGTGGCCGGCCTGCCCGGCTGGCTGGCCAACCTGGCCTCCCAGCCCTGGTACTTTCCGGCCATCGCCGTGATCTCGGCCATTTCCATCGTGGTCACCGCCGCCTACGTCCTGCGCGCGGTGCAGCGCGTGTTCTTTGGCGACCTGCCGCACGAGTTTGAGCACCACGTCGGCGACGTCACCGTGCTGGACAAGACCGCCCTGGCCATCCTGGTGACGCTGATGATCGTGGTCGGCGTCTTCCCGGCCATCATGGCCCCACTGGTGGCCTCGGGCATTCAGCCGGTGCTGGCGCTGCTCGGAGTGTCGTAAATGACGTTCAATCCGTTCGACTCGCAAACCCTGCTCATCATCCTGCCCGAGATCGTGCTCGTCCTGTTGGCCGGCCTGCTGCTGGCCCTGGACGTGGTCTGGCCCGAGAGCCGCAAGCGCTCGCTGGGTTTGCTGGCGGCCGGGGGCCTGGGCGTGGCGGCGGTGCTGGCGCTGATCTTCGTCCGGCCCGACGACAGCCTGGTGTTCGGCGGCATGCTGCGCAACGACATGCTGGCCTACGTCTTCCGGCTGCTGTTCATCTTCGCCGGCGCCATCGTGGCGCTGATCTCGGTGGAGTCGCCAGGGGTGGCGCGCAAGGGCGAGTATTACGCCATCGTCATCGGCGCGGTCATCGGCATGGACTTCATGGCGGCCTCGGCCGACCTGATCATGCTGTACCTGTCCATCGAGACCACCTCCATCGCCCTGTACTTGCTGGCAGGCTTCCTGCGCGAAGACGACAAGAGCGCCGAGTCGGGCTTGAAGTACTTCCTATTTGGCGCCTTTACCTCCACCATCATGCTGTACGGCTTCAGCCTGCTGTACGGCTTCACCGGCCGCACCAACCTGTACGAGCTGAGCGCCGCGCTCATCGCCGGCGGCACGCCGCAGGTGGCCGCCCTGGTGGCGGTGCTGATGGTGCTGGTGGGCTTTGGCTTCAAGGTCTCGATGGTGCCGTTCCACTTCTGGTCGCCGGACGTGTACGAGGGCGCCCCAACGCCCGTCACCGCCTTTATCTCGGTCGCCAGCAAGGCGGCCGGTTTTGCCGTGCTGATGCGCGTGCTGCTGGGCGTCTTCCCCGACCTGCAGAGCTACTGGGGGCCGCTGCTGGCGGTGGTCTCGGTCTTTACTATGACCCTGGGCAACACCCTGGCGCTGGCGCAGCGCAACATCAAGCGCCTGCTGGCCTATTCGTCCATCGCCCAGGCCGGCTATGCGCTGATCGGCCTGGCCGCGTTAAACGAGTCGGGCATCGCCGCCGTCGTCTTCTACCTGCTGACGTACACGGTCACCAACCTGGTCACCTTTGCCGTGGTGGTGCTGGCCGCGCGCGTCATCGGCTCGGATGAGGTCGCCGACTACGCCGGGCTGTCGCGCCGCTCGCCAGGGCTGGCCCTGGCTTTAATGATTGGCTTCCTGTCGCTGGGCGGCATGCCGCCGCTGGCCGGCTTCTTTGGCAAGTTCTTTGTCTTTACGGCCGCGGTGGAGGCCGGGCTGATCTGGCTGGCGGTGATCGGCGTGCTCAACTCCATCATCGGCCTGTACTACTACCTGACCGTGCTCAAGGTCGTCTACCTGTACCGCTCCGAGCGCGACAACGAACGCATCCCGGTGTCGCGGCCGTACGCCGTAGCGCTGTGGCTGTGCGCGGCCGGCATCATCGTCATGGGCACCGTGGCGGCGCCTTGGTTCACTTGGGCAACCGCGGCGGCGCACGGCTTGTTTTAGAGGTATTCGCCGTTGACTGGCCTTTTTTGTCTGTGATATAATTCTCAAACAATGCCCCCTGAGGAGGAAAAATCCCAGGCCGAAGCTGCCCAGGAATCGCTGAAAATGGCGTTTGGTCTCCTGGCGCAAGTGGCCAGTTGGACGATTGGCACGCTGCTGCTGGCGCTGTTTGGCGGCCAGTGGCTGGATCGGGTGCTCGACACCGGGCGGATGTTTACCATCTCCCTGCTGTTGTTGAGCTTCCCCGCCACCCTCTACATCATCTACCGTGTGGCCTTAAGCACGGTTGCGAAAATCAAGCCCACGGCACGCAAACAGCCGCGGACAAAGGAGGACCATGGCAGTCACGACGAATAAGGAGCACGCGCCGCGCCGCTTCGGCTTCAAGCGCTGGCTGGTGCTCGCGTTCATCATTCTGGGCGCTGTTCTGGCCTTTGGGGTGAAGGGCGTTTTTACGCCTGTCAGCCCGGCCGTGGTGCTGCCCGGCGAGCCGATTTGGCCGGGGGTGTCGATCACCAACACGCTGCTCTCGACCCTGGTGGCGGATTTGCTGCTGTTCAGCATGGCCTTTGGCGCCTTCCGCTTCGCCCGCAGCGGCAGGCTGGTGCCCTCCGGCTTCTACAACTTCTTCGAGTTCCTGATTGAGTTCCTGTGGAACGCGACGGAGAGCACGGCTGGCAAGTGGGCCAAGCGCATCTTCCCGTGGATGGCCACCATCTTCCTGCTGGTGTTCTTTGCTAACCTCATCCGCGTCATCCCGGGCTTCGAGACCATCGGCTACATTACGACCCCGCACGAGGAGAGCATCCAGGGCTACGCCCCGCGGCAGATCCTGCCCGGGCTGTACGCCATCGACGGCTCGCACCCGGTGGAGGCCGAGCACCTTGTGGAAGGCGAGGCGGCCGCCGAGGAGCACACGCTGTGCACGTCCTGCACGGTCGTGCCGTTCCTGCGCGGCGCCGCGACTGACCTGAACTTCACCTTCGCCCTGGCGGTCATCGCCGTGGTGATGATCCAGGTCTTTGGCGTCTATGCCCTGGGCCTGGGCTATTTCCGGAAGTTCATCAACACCGGCGGCATGATCAACAAGCCTTTCTTCGGGGTCATCGACTTCGGCGTAGGCCTACTGGAAGGGGTCAGCCAGATCTCGGCCATCCTCTCGTTTGGCTTCCGGTTGTTCGGCAATATTTTCGCCGGCGCGCTGCTGCTCTCGATCGTGGGCGCGTTGACGGCCGTCGTGGTGCCCAGCATGCTGTATGCGCTGGAAATCTTCGTCGGCGCCATTCAGGCTTACGTCTTTGCAATGCTGGCCCTGGTGTTTATGAGCCAGGCCACTGTCAGCCATCATGGCGACGACCACGGCGATCACCCCGCCGAGGCGGCCGCGCACTAATCGCTTATTTTCTTGGAGGAGACCTAACCATGGATGCTGCATATCCCGAAGTTTTCCTGCACGCGATGCGCTTCATCGGCGCCGGCCTGGCCATGATCGGCGCCGTCGGCGCCGGCGCGGGCATCGGCATTGTGACCAGCGGCGCGGTACAGGCCATGGGCCGCAACCCCGACGCCACCCCGACCATCCAGACGAACATGATCTTGGGCATCGCGTTTGCCGAAGCCGTGGCCATCTACTGCCTGGCAGTGGCGCTGATCATCATCTTCGCGGCCTAAGGAGGTACCATGGAAGCATTAGGTATCAATCTAGGCTTTTTCACGGTTCAGGTACTCAACTTCCTCATCGTGATGATCGTGCTGACGGCCTGGGCCTACCGCCCGATCGTCAACCTGCTCGAGCAGCGCAAGCAGAAGATTGCCCAGGGGCTGGAAGATGCCCGCGTGGCGTCTGAGGCGCGCGCCAACGCCGAGAAGGAAGCGCAGAAGATCATCGCCGCGGCGCAGGCCGAGGCCAACCGCCGCGTGGCCGAGGCCACCGAGCGCGCCGAGAAGGCCGCCGCCGACGTGCGCGCCACGGCCGAGGAAGAGCGCGCCCGCCTCGTGCGCACCGGCCAGGAAGATGCCGCCGCCGAGCGCAACCGCATCCTGGCGGACCTGCGCGGGCAGGTGGGCGCGCTGGCCATCGCCGCGGCCAACAAGGTCATCGGCGAGTCGCTGGACCAGAAGCGCCAGGAGGCCCTGATCAAGGACTTCTTCAGCGGGGTCAAGGCCGGCAAGGTGAGCGTGCTGGAAGGCGCCGAAGGGGTCAGCGGCCAGGCGGCCGAAGTGACCAGCGCCCTGCCGTTGGACAACCACGAGCAGGACGACATCCGCCAGGACCTGACCCGCACCCTGGGCGGCGCCCCGGCCATCATCTTCCGCGTCGACCCCAGCATCCTGGGCGGCCTCGTCGTCCGCGTGGGCGA
>CAYUYN010000083.1:0-11272 GCA_964449185.1 uncultured Anaerolineales bacterium
GGTGTCGCGGCGGGCGCGCAGGGCGGCCAGGCGCTCGCAGGCCTGCTGCTCCATGCGCGGGTCCACGCGCAGCCGCTCGATGTCGGAAGCCTGGTCGGAGGTAAAGTCGTTGACCCCCACCACGATCTGTTCCTTGCGCTCCACCGCCTGCTGATAGCGGTAGGCCGCTTCCTGGATCTCGCTCTGGATGTAGCCCTGCTCGATGGCGCGCAGCGCGCCGCCCATCGCCTCGATGCGGTCCAGGTAGGCCTGGGCGCGCTGCTCGATCTCGTCGGTCAGGGCCTCGATGACGTACGAGCCGCCCAGCGGGTCCACGGTGTCCACCACGCCCGACTCGTGGGCGATGATCTGCTGGGTGCGCAGCGCCACGCGCACGGCGCTTTCGGTCGGCAGGGCCAGGGCCTCGTCCATCCCGTTGGTATGCAGCGACTGGGTGCCGCCCATCACCGCGGCCAGGGCTTGCAGCGCCACACGCACGACATTGTTCTCGGGCTGTTGGGCCGTCAGGGTGGAGCCGCCCGTCTGGGTGTGGAAGCGCAGCATCCAGCTGCGCGGGTCGCGCGCGCCAAAGCGCTCGCGCATCAGCCGCGCCCACATCCGCCGGGCGGCGCGGAATTTGGCCACCTCTTCCAGAAACTGGTTGTGGGCGTTGAAGAAGAACGAGAGCTGCAAGGCGAATGTATCCACGTTCAGCCCGGCCGCCAGGGCCGCCTGCACGTAGGCCACGCCGTTGGCCAGGGTGAAGGCCACCTCCTGCACGGCGGTGCTGCCCGCCTCGCGGATGTGATAGCCCGAGATGGAAATGGTGTTCCACAGCGGCGCCTCGGCCTGGCAGTAGGCAAAGATGTCGGTGATCAGCCGCATGGACGGGCCCGGCGGAAAGATGTAGGTGCCGCGCGCGATGTATTCCTTGAGGATGTCGTTCTGCACCGTGCCGCGCAGTTGGCGCGGCGCCACGCCCTGGCGGCGGGCCACGGCGATGTACAGCGCCAGCAGGATGCCGGCCGGCGCGTTGATGGTCATGCTGGTGCTGACTTGGTCGAGCGGGATGCCGTCAAACAGTTGCAGCATGTCTTCCAGCGACGAGATGGACACGCCCACCCGGCCCACCTCGCCGGCGGCCATGGGGTCGTCGGCGTCATAGCCGATCTGCGTCGGCAGATCGAAGGCCACCGACAGCCCGGTCTGGCCCTGGCCAAGCAGGTACTTGTAGCGCCGGTTGGATTCTTCGGCCGTGGCGTAGCCGGCGTATTGGCGCATGGTCCACAGCCGGCCGCGGTACTGCGTGGGCTGCAGGCCGCGCGTAAACGGGTATTGGCCGGGGAAGCCGATGGCGTCGGGGTAGGGACAGTGGGGGTCGGCGGGCAGGTACAGGCGCTCCAGCGGGATGCCGGAGGAGGTCTCAAAATGCTCGCGCCGCTCGGGCGAGCGGCGCAGCGCCGGCCCCAGCACATCGTCTTCCCAGCGCTGTTTGTCTTCGGGGAGGTGAGCCATGGCGCGGATTATACCCGAGGGCGGGATGGGCGCATTTGCGCGAGCCGCCGCATAACGCCCAGTTCCCGCTGCACTTCGCACGACCGCACCACCCCGCACCCCAGGTCGGGGCAGGACGAGAATGAGAAGGCCCTGCAAGGCTGCGCCGCGCGCCGCGACAGGCGCTTCTCAGACGCTCTGTGATGGCTGGGTGGGGCGGTCCACCGTCAGCAATACCTGATGGTGCTCCACGCTCTCGCCGGCCTTGGCACGGATGCGCGCTACCGTGCCGTCGATGGGGCTCTTGAGCTCGTTCTGCATCTTCATCGACTCGAGGATCACCAGGATGTCGCCCTGCTTGACGGCCTGGCCTTCGGTCACGGAGACGGCCACGATCAGCCCCGGCATGGGGGCCTTAAGGTTGAACTCGCCCGAGGCGGCGGCCACACCCCCGGCCTGGGCGCGCAGGCGCTTCTCGCGCTCGTCTTCCACCTGCACGGTATACAGGTCGCCGCGCATGAGCACCTGCCAGGCGTCGGCGTCCTCGGCCTCGTACACATAGGCCTCATACGAACGCCCATCCAGCAGCAGCGAGTACACCGGCTGCCCGCTGACCGACTCAAAGTCCACCGCGTACTCGACGCCATCCACGATCACGCGCCGGTCGTCGTTGATTTCGATGAGATAAGTCTTGTCGTTGATGGTGGTGGCGTATTTCATGCGAGCGCTTAGTTCCCTTCTCCACTTACTTCAATGCCGTCGATCACGAGCGTATCCTCTTCCAGGCGGCGCCCATCGGCCGCCACCGCCGGCAAGGGGGCCTCGGAGGCCGTGGTGAAGACGGTGACGCGCACGGTGTACGGGCCGGCGTCGGGCTCGGGGCGGACCAGCCGGTAGCGGTCGACCAGCCACATGCCGGGCGTCCAGCTTTGGGTGGGGAAGAGCTGCTCGCCCGGGTAGTCCAGCACCTCATAGGCTGGCTGGCCGGCGGCCGTCAGCAGGTCCACCCGCGCCAACAGCTCGCCCCCCACCGGGGCCTCGCTGCCGCGCCAGAATAAGGTGACCTCCACGTAGTCATGGTCCTGGTCGGCCCACGCGCGGTAAGTGTAGCCCAACAAACTCACCCGCCCATTGCCAAAGGTCACCTGCCGGGGGTGGGCTTCGGGCGGCAGGGTCACCTCCAGCGGCAAGTCGCTGCGCCGGTAGACCATCAGCCGCTGTGCGCCAAAGGCGGCGTGGCTCACCAGGCCAATGGCCGGCGGGAAGTTCCGGAGAAACTCGGCGTCGTCCGGCCGCAGGTCGCCCACCAGCATGCTGTCGAAGCTGATGAAAAGATCGGGCTGCAGGTCGAAGATGAGCTGGCGCGGCACGGCGTAAATTTCAAACGGCACCTCGGCCGGGATGGGGAAGTAGGCGTTGGTCCGCGGCGAGATGAGCCCAGCCGTGTCGAACAGGTCGCCGTCGTACACGTAGCCAAAGGCCCCAATCTCCGGGATGGCCACCAGGCGGTCGCTGCGCGCGGCCGGCGCGAGCATGCGTCCCAGCAGCCGGTAATCGGTCTCGCGCTGTTTGTTGAAAGCAGGGTTGAGCACGAACAGCCCGCGCTCACGCGGCTCCCACGGCAGCGCGTTCAAGCGCGACAACTGCGGCGCCGCCAGCGCCATCACGCCCAGCGCGGCCAGCCCGTGTGCCAGGGCCGGTCGTAGGGGCGCCCCCCCGCCTGCCCTAGTAGCGCAGCGGAGGGTGTGGGCGCCCCCCCAGCGGGCCGCCTGCCGGCCAACCCAGGCCAGGGCCGTGAGAAACAGAATGTGGTACAGCGGGAAGAGCGGGATTTCGTACCAACCCAGCCACAGCGGGTTGCCCACCGAATAGAACGTGATGAACAGCAGCAGGTACACGCCGATGGCCCAGGCGCGCGGCTGGCGCTGCTGCGCCGCCGCCAGGCCCAGCCCGGCCAGCGCGGCCGGGAAGATGGCCTGGAGCAGCTCGCGCCCGAGCGCCTGGTTGGGCTGCAGTGTGGGCAGGCTAAAGGGCCACAGCGCCCGCAGTTGCACCAGGAAGGCGCGCAAGGCCATCAGTTCGGGCGTGCGGTACAGCTCCGACTTGGCCAGGATCGATTGCGGGATGAAGTTGCCGAAATAGAGCGTCGCGAAGATCAGCCACGGCAGCACCACCGCCGCAAAAATAGCGCCTTCCACCCAGGGCCACGGCCGTTTGCGCCGCAGCGCTGCGAGCCCCAACACGCCAAAGAACGCGGCGGCCAGGTTCACGCCGTCGGGCCGGATGAGCAGGGCCAGGCCCAGCGCGGCGGCGGCCCAGTGGGTGCGGTTCTCAAACAGCAGCAGGAAGGTGGTCAGGATGGCGAGCTGGTTAAAGCCGGCCTCCATGCCGCCGGTCGAAAAGTCTAGCCCGCGGCCCTCGATGGCAAACAGCAGCGCCGCGCCCAGGCCCACCCAGCGCCAGCCCGTCAGCCGCGTGGCCAGCCGGAGGATGACGCCAAAGGTCACGGCGTTGATCAGGGCGTTCGTCATCAGCGCCAGCCGCGGGTAATCGTAGAAGCCGGTCAGGCGCGACAACACCGCCAGCAGCAGCGCATAGGCCGGCGTGGTGGTGCCCAGCACGCGCTCGCCGGCGTTATAGACGAAGCCGACGCCCGTGGCGATGTTGCGGGCGTAGCGGAAGGTAATGTAAGCGTCGTCGACGGTGTTGGCCGGCTGATGCAGCCGCAGCCACAGCAGGAACAGCAGCCCGGCGCACACGGCCAGGAAGAAGATGGGACGCTTGAGCAGAGACGCCATCGGCAAACTTGACTCCTAAGGCCCGATCTCAAGCCGTTCATCCATCCGGACGCTATCGGCCCCATTGGGCTGCCCCTGGCTGTCGAGCAGCCGCAGCCGCTGGCCGGTTTCCCCGTTCCACAGCCCCACCAATATCTGGTAGGCGCCGGGCGGCACGTCGGGCGCCAGGATCAGCTTGTGCGTATCGGCCAGGACATAGCCCGGCGGCCAACGATTGGTGGGCAGGTCGGTGAACTCACCGGGATGGAACTTGTCCGACTGCGCCCACAGCTGCCCATCCGGCCCAACCAGGTGGACAAACACCCGCACATTAGCCTCGACCCGCCCGGTCGCGGCCCAGTGCAGGTTCAGGGTCACCGTCTCGCCCGGCTGCGCCGTGTCTTGCGACAGGTGGGCGGCCAGTAAGGCCAAATTATCTTCCAGGGCCGCGATGGGCGCGTCGCCCGCCGGCTGGGCCGGGCTGGCCGAGCGGTCCAGCACCGGCTGCCACCACACGCGTTGGGGGATGGCGGCGCTCACCCCCAGCCCTAGCACAATGATGCCCGCCAGGCCCGCGGCTTGGCGCCAGGGCAGCGGTTCAGCGCGTCCCGCGCTGCTCGCCGGCAGTGCCGGTCGCGGCAACCGCAGGGACGAGGCCGCCATCGCCAGGCACGTGACGGCGGCCAGCGCGCTCATGGCCCAACCCCATTGGCGCGCCGGCGTGTCTTCAAAGCGCACTAGCACGGTATGCGTGCCGGCCGGGACGGGCAGGGTGATCCAGCCCTCCGGCTCGGAGGCCTGGATGGGCGCCCGCGCGCCGTCCACGTAGGCCCGCCAACCCGGGAAGTCAAAGGTGTACAGCCGCAGCACAAACGGCTCCGCGCCGCTCACCGCCAGCGTGTCGTGCCGGGGACCGTGCTCGGCCACCACCACCTGGGTGCCGGCCGGCAAGGTGGCGCGGTTGACCTTGTCTACCAGGCCGGTCGCGTATGAGTCGAGCAGGCTCGGCTGGGCGGACGGCACGGCCAGCACCCCGGCCGGCAAGAACTCGTGGCTGGCGGTCGTGCCCACCTCCCAATCAAACTCGGCCCGCAGCACGCGTTGCGCGT
Source organism: uncultured Anaerolineales bacterium (assembly GCA_964449185.1). Taxonomy (GTDB): domain Bacteria; phylum Chloroflexota; class Anaerolineae; order Anaerolineales; family UBA6663; genus CAYUYN01. The sequence continues at coordinate 5,360 of CAYUYN010000083.1, forward strand.
TCACCGGCCCAAAGTCGCCCCAGGGCAGGGGGTTGAGCAGGGGCAGAGCGCTGCCGGCCAGCGCCGCCAACGCCAGTGCCGCTGCCCACAAATGCCGGCTGCCGGCCCAGCCCAACAGCGCCTGCATGCCCGCGCCGGCCAGCACCGCCAGCACCAAGGCCAGCGGGCCCAGCAGCCGCCAGGGAAACTGGAACAGTGCCAGGCCCGGCACGGCGTCCCACACTGGCCGCGACCCCGGCAGCACGAAAAGCAGCATGCCCAGCGCGGCCAGGGACCAGAACAAAACCTCGCGCCTGGCTGAACGTGCGCGCCCAGCCAGCGCCAAGCCCACCACACCCAGCGCGGCCAACACCCACTGCGGCAGCCCCAACCGGAACGTCAGCAGGTGCGGGTCCAACGCGTCGGCGCGGGTGTTGGGACCCAGCAGGTCGGCCAGGCGCACAAAATTGCTGCCATAGTCCAGACCGGGCCCGGCCGCCGCGTTCGACAGCTGCACGGCCCCGCGCTCCGCAATCGCCGGCCACCAGAAGAAGGCGGCCAGCCCGATGCCCAGGGCCAAGGCCGCGCCGGCCAGCAGCCCCGGCTCCCTGGTTCGGGCGAGCGTTAGAGACCAGGCCAGCCAGGCGCACAACAGCGCCAGAAAAATCAGCGCCATGATGTTGTGCGCCAGCAAGCTCGCGGCCAGCGCCAGGGCCGCCAGGGCCGCGCGCGCCGCTGAGGGAGCGGCCAGCAGCCGGCCAAAAGCCCAGAACAGACAGGGCGCCAGGGCGATGGCCAGGTACTGCGGCGCATGGCCCAAGGCGTGCGGCTCCAGCGCCACCAAGAATGGGCTGAGCGCAAACGCCGCGCTGGCCACTAACGCGGCCAGCCCACCCCCGGCCGAGCGCCGCCAGCCATACATCCCCACCGCGCCCAGCACGGCCGAGAGGACGTAGACGAACTTGAGGCCCGCCACTGCGCCGGCCTCGCCCCACGGCAGGCCATAGGCCGCCGCCAGGTAATAGGCCAGGGGCGCGTAATAATTGAAGACCGGGTAGCCAAATGCGTGAAACAGGTCGGGCGCCCAGCGCAGATAGGGCACGCCCGCGCGCCAGGCGGCCAGGATTTCAAAGGTGCGATAGACGTGCTGCTCGGTATCGGTGAAGACCGGCAGGCCCGGCCGTGTGAGGAAGGGCCAGGCCGCCAGCAGGCCCATTAACGCGGCGGTCAGCAGGCCGGGATCGAGGCGGGATCTCAGCGGTGCATCCTCTCATACCGTCCCACCCACTTCCAATTGCTCGTGTCGCGCGCGCCGCGTTGGACGATTTGCGCGGCGTGCTGGCCCTGGCGGTGAGCGACGAGCGTGGCCAGGATGGCGGCGATGGCGCTGTCATCGCCCTGGCCCTCTTCGGCCTGCTCCATGCGGAAGCGCTCTTCCACGAAGCGGGTGTCAAAGTTGCCGGCCATAAAGCGGTGCGAGTCCATCATATTCTGATGGAAGGGGATGTTGGTTTTCACGCCCAGCAGCCGGTACTCTTCCAGCGCGCGCCGCATGCGCAGGATGGCCTCGCCGCGCGTCTCGCCCCAGCACACCACCTTGGAGATGAGCGAGTCATAGTAGCGCGAGATTTCAAAGCCGGGATAGACCCCGGTGTCCACGCGCACGCCGGGGCCGGTGGGGATGAGGCTGTGGGTGACGCGGCCGATGGAGGGCAGGTAGTTGTTGTACGGGTCCTCGGCGTTGACGCGGCACTCGATGGCCCAGCCGTTCATAACGATGTCGTCCTGGGTGTAGCGCAGCTTGCGCCCGCGCGCGATGCGGATCTGTTCCTTGACAATGTCCACCCCGGTCACCATTTCGGTCACCGGGTGCTCCACCTGCAAGCGGGTGTTCATCTCCAGGAAGTAAAAGTTCTTTTCCTTATCCACCAGGAACTCGATGGTGCCGGCGTTGACGTAGCCCACGGCCGCCGCCACCCGGCAGGCCACGGCCCCCATGCGCTGGCGCAGCTCGTTGTCGTCGGCCACAAACGGCGAGGGCGACTCTTCCAGCAGCTTCTGGTGGCGGCGCTGGAGCGAGCACTCGCGCTCGCCCAGGTGGATGACGCTGCCAAACTCATCGGCCAGCAGTTGGATCTCGATGTGGCGCGCCTTGGTGATGAGCTTCTCCAGGTACACGGCGCCGTCGCCAAAGGCGGCCTCGGCTTCGCGCCGTGCCGAGGCCAGCAGGCCGGGCATTTCTTCGAGCGTGTTGACCTCGCGCATGCCCTTGCCGCCGCCGCCGGCCGTGGCCTTGATGAGCAGCGGGAAGCCGATCTGCGGCGCGACGGCGATGATCTCGTCATCGTGCAGGCCGCCCTCACCCTCGGTGCCCGGCACCACCGGCACGCCCGCGCGGGCCACCGTCGCGCGCGCCACGGCCTTATCGCCCATGGAGGCAATGGCCGAGGGCTTGGGGCCAATAAAGACAATGCCGGCCTCGGCGCAGGCCGTGGCGAAGTCTTCGCGCTCGGCCAGGAAGCCGTAACCCGGGTGAACGGCGTCCACTTCAGCCTTGCGGGCAATTTCCAGCAGCCGGTCGATGCGCAGGTAGCTTTCGCGGGCCGGGGCGGGGCCCAGCAGGTAGGCCTCGTCGGCGTAGCGTACGTGCAAGGCCGAGCGGTCCACGTCCGAAAAGACCGCCACGGTGCGGATGCCGAGCTCGCGGCAGGCGCGGATAATGCGCACGGCAATTTCGCCGCGGTTGGCGATGAGCACTTTCTTAAACATGGCCCTTCCTTCGGCGTGTGTGAGTGCCTGGGTCAAGCGCGGCCCGTCGGGACCGTGGGGGGATTATAACCTGCTCCCGGCTGCAACGAGACCCCCAGGTCCCGTAGGGATCCCAAACCCTTGGGGTCTGGGAATACCTTACGAGAATCCCCCAAAGCGAGTAAACTTGCGGCTGTACGCGGTAGTAAAGACCACGCATTGTCCCAGACACACACTCGCAAACTCTCACGCGCCTGGTACAGCCTGGCCGCCCTGGCGGCCGGGGCCGCGCTCAGCATCGCCTTGGTGTCCAGCGCGCGCGCGACCGTGCCCGCCGCCGAGGCGCAAGCCGCGGTGACGCCGCAAGTGCTCCTAGCGCTCCACAACGACACCTCCTCGCCGCTCGCGAGCCTGGCCGCGGCGGTCGGCCCGGCCAGCGGCCAAGGCACGGACGCCATCGACCGGGTGCTGCCCAACCGCGTCGGCGACCCGGCGGTGCTCGATCAGCTTAAGGCCGATGGGATTGACTACCTGGCCGTGGACGACCCGGTCATCCAGTTTGCCCTGGCGCCGAACGTGGGCGACATGCCCGCGCCCCTGCACAACTTTGAGGGCCTGGGCAACCTCAACGGCTTTTCGCCGCCCGACACCGTGGGTGATATTGGCTATGACCCCCTGACCGGCAAGCGCTATTACGTGCAGTGGGTCAACGTCTCGCTGGCGGTGTGGGAGATCGGCGCCAGCGGGGTGCAGACCCAGGTGGTGGGGCCGGTCGCCGGCAACGTGCTCTTCAGCGGCTTTAGCGCGCCGAACGGGCCAGGCAGCGCCTGCCGCACCGCCAACAGTGGCGACCCCATCGTGCTCTTCGATGCCGAGGCCGACCGCTGGCTGTTGAGCCAGTTCGCGCTGCCCAGCTTCCCCAACGGCCCCTTCTTTCAGTGCCTGGCCGTCTCGGCCACGGCCGACCCCACCGGCGCCTGGCACCGCTACGCCTACCAGACCAGCGCCACCAAAATGAACGACTACCCCCACTTTGGGGTGTGGCCCGATGGCTACTACATGTCGATCAACCAATTCAATGCCGGCAGCCTAACATTTGCCGGGGCCGGGGCCTTTGTGTTCGAGCGCGACCAGATGCTGGCGGGCCTGCCGGCGCGCGCCGTGGCGTTTGATTTAAGCAGCGTCAACCCGGTCTTTGGCGGCCAACTGCCGTCCGACCTGGACGGCATCGATCCGCCGCCGCTCGGGGCGCCCAACTACTTCATGGAAGCCGACATGGCCACGTTGGGCCTCGGGACAGACGACGCCCTGCGGCTGTGGAAGTTCCATGTGGATTGGGCCGTGCCGCTCAGCTCCACCTTTGGCCTGGGCGGCGAGCCCAACGCCGTGCTGCCGGTCAGCTCCTTCACCTATCTGCCTTGCGTGGCCAACAACAGCCGCAACTGCGTGCAGCAGCCTGGCGGCGGCACCGTTGGCCTGGATGCGGTCGGCGACCGCCTCATGCACCGGCTGGCCTATCGCAACTTTGGCACCCACGAAGCGCTGGTGCTCAACCACACCGTCAACGTCTCGTCCGAGCCCAACGGCAGCCAGGCCGGCCTGCGCTGGTACGAAGTGCGCGATCCGGGCGGCAGCCCCACCGTCTTCCAGCAGAGCACCTTCGCGCCCGACCCGCACGAGCGCTGGATGGCCAGCATCGCCCAAGACCACCACGGCAACATCGCGCTGGGCTACAACGTCTCCAGCGGCAGCGTCCATCCTTCGGTGCGCTACACGGGCCGGCTGGTGGGCGATGCCCCCAACCAGATGACCTTCAACGAAGGCACCCTCATCGCCGGCAACGGGTCCCAAACGGGCAGCAGCCGCTGGGGCGACTACAGCAGCCTGACGGTGGACCCCGAGGATGACTGCACCTTCTGGCTGACCGCCGAGTACATGCTGACCAACAGCGGCACCGGCTGGCACACCCGCATCGGCTCGTTCCGCTTTCCCACCTGCTCGCTGGGGCCGCGCGGCCTGCTGCGCGGGGTAGTCTCCGACGCGGTGGGCCTGCAGCCGCTGGGCGGCGCGCTGGTCACAGCCAGCGCCTTCCCCACCCAGACCGTCAGCACCTTCAGCAGCGGCAGCGGCAACTACGCCTTCAGCCTGCCGGCCGGGGTCTACACGGTCACCGCCGCGCGCTACGGCTACACCACGGCCACCCTCAGCGGCATCACCGTGACGGTCGACGCCACCACCACGCTCAACCTTCCGCTCTCGCCCGCGCCCCTGCACGTCCTTTCGGGCGTGGTCACCGACGCCGGCACCGGCCATCCGTTGTGGGCCACGGTCACGGTCGACGGCCACCCCTTTGACCCGCCGACTCCCACGGTCAAGACCAATGCGGCCACCGGCTTTTACAGCCTGACCGTGCCCGGCGGGGGGCAGGCTTACACCCTCACGGTGACAGCCCTCCAGCACCTGCCGGTTGCGCGCAGCCTGGGCCTGGTCAACGGCGACCAGGTCGAGAACTTCGCCCTGACCGCCACCACCACGGCCGGCGCCCTGGCCGGCTACGTCAACAGCGATTACCTGAATGGTCCCGTGGCCGGGGCCCTGGTGACCGTGGCGGCGGCCGGCACGCCCAGCGCCACCACCGCGGCCGATGGCTACTATCAGATCCTGAACCTGCCGCCCGGCACGTACACGGCCACGGCCAGCGCGGCCACGCACACTGCGCACACGGTCAGCGCCCTCAGCGTGCTCACCAGCGCCATCACGCTGCAGGACTTCACGCTCACCACCGGGCGGGTGAGCTTGGCGCCCGGGGTGCTCACCCGCACCCTGGCGGCCGGCGGCATGCTGTTGGACCCGGCCGGCCTGGTCATCACCAATACCGGCGCGGGCAGCCTGGCCTACGAGCTGCGCGAGCAAACGGTGGGCTTCACCGCGGCCGGCGCCGCGCTGCCCGACGGCGGCGGGCCGGACACCTTCGGCCACACCTGGCGCACATCCAGCGAGCTCAACGGGCCGATCTTCGAGTGGGTGGACGCCACCGGCGGCACGAAGCTCCCGCTGCTGGATGATTCGGCCGAGAACATCACCCTGCCGTTCCCGTTCCCGTTCTACTCGTCCACCGCCACCGCGCTGCGCGTGGGCAACAACGGCGCCATCCTCTTCAATAACAACAGCGCCACGGTCGCCGCC
>CAYUYN010000083.1:11372-12982 GCA_964449185.1 uncultured Anaerolineales bacterium
GAGACCGGCGGCGTATATTGGCAGGTGTTCGGTGTGGCGCCCAACCGGCGCGTGGTGATCGAGTGGCACGACCGCCCGCGCTGGGAATTTACCGGCGGGGTGGGGACGGCCACCTTCGAGGCGGTGCTGTTCGAGGACGGCGATATCCTCTTTCAGTACCTGGACGTTGATTTTGGCGTGCCCACCTACAATGCTGGCAGCTCGGCCACGGTGGGCCTGCGCGGTCCGGGCGCGCCCGACTTCCTGCAGTTCTCGCACAACACCCCGTCGCTCTCCAGCAGCCTGGCCCTCTGCTTCGACCGGCCCGGCAGCGCCACGGCCTGCGGCTTTGGCGATGCGCTGCCCTGGCTGACGGCCGCGCCGGTCAGCGGCAGCCTGCCGGGCGGCGTGAATGCCTCCCAGACGGTCAGCCTCACCTGGAACGCGGCCTTCACGAACGTGGCGCCGGGCCAGTATCGCGGCAATCTGTGGCTGGTCACCAGCGACCCGGTGACCCCCAACCACTACCTGCCCGTGACGCTCACGGTGCTGCCGCCCGCGCTCCAGTGGGCCAGCGCCGCACAGACCGTCACCGAGCGCGTGGAACCGGTGAGCGTGACCGTGAGCTTGAGCGCGCCCCTGGGCGTGACCGTGACCGTGCCCTACACGGTGAGCGGGTCGGCGACCGGCAATGGCGTTGACCACAACCTGGCCAACGGCACCCTCAGCGTGCCGCCGGGCGCGTCCACGGGCGCCCTCAACTTCCGGGTGGGGCTGGACCCCTGGGTGGAGCCCGACGAGACCATCGTCATCACGCTCGGGCCGCCCACCAACGCCACGCTGGGCGCGCCAAGCACGCACACCCTCACGGTGCTCGACTTTGCGCTGCCGCTCAAATGGTACTTCCCCATCTTTCCCAACTGACGCCCGACGGACCCTCTGAATTCTCTTTTCTTGTCGTGTTAACCCTCTTCTGATACAGTTCTAACATAATAGAACAGCCACCTGTCTAAGGTTAAGACCCATGGACTTCAAAGACTACTACCAGACTCTAGGCGTTCCGCGGGACGCTTCAGAAAAAGACATCAAGCGCGCCTACCGCAAGCTCGCGCGCCAATATCATCCCGACCACAACCCGAACGACAAAGCCTCCGAAGAGAAATTCAAAAGCGTCAACGAGGCTTATGAGGTGCTGTCCGATCCGGAGAAGCGCAAGAAGTACGACGCCTTCGGCGCCGACTGGAAGCGCTATGAGCAGACCGGCGGGCAGCCCGGCGGCTTTGACTTTAGCCAATGGGCCGCCCACCAGGGCGCCGGCGGCGGCCAACCGCGCGGCCGCGCGGCCCGCCCCGAAGACTTTGAAAACCTCTTCGGCGGCGGCCAAGACTACTCCGACTTCTTCTCGACCCTGTTTGGCGGAGGGCAGCCGCGCACCGGCGCGCGCACCCGGCCGCGCCGCGGCCAGGACTACGAGCACACCCTGCGCGTGAGCTTTCCCGAGGCCTTCACCGGCTCGGCGCGCGTGCTCCAGCTCGACGGCAAGCGCATCGAGGCCAAGATCCCGGCCGGGGTGCGCACCGGCTCGCGCGTGCGGCTGGCCGGGCAGGGCGGGCCGGGCGCGAACGGCGCGC
>CAYUYN010000084.1:0-12630 GCA_964449185.1 uncultured Anaerolineales bacterium
GGTGCCACCACCCGGCCATTGGGCTGGCCGGCCACGTCCGCGGCGCGCGTGGTGACAATCGGCAGGCCAAAGGCCTGCGCCACCTTCACCGCCCCGCTCTGCGTGCCGCCCAGATACGGCGCGGCCAAGACGTCGGCGGCTGAGAAGTATACCCCAACTTCTTCGTTGGGCACGTAGCGGCCGCTCAGATGCACGAACGCCCGCAGACCCAACCGGTCGATCGTGCGCTCGTAGGTGCGCCGGTCATCCCAAAACTCGCCCGCCACCAACAGGTGCGCGGGCTGCCCAGCCCGGTGGAGCTGGGCCAGGGCTTCCAGCAGATAGGTCAGCCCTTTATAGGGCCGGACGATGCCAAAGAACAGGATGACCCCGGCCGCCTCGGGCAGCCCCAAGCGCCGCCGGGCTTCCGGCCGCGGAACGGCCCCGTCGGTGAAGGCGCCATACAGCGGGTGCGCGGCCACCCGGGCGTGCGCGCCGGGCAGCAGCGCCCGCAGCCGCGCCAGCTCCGCCTCGGTGTGCACCAGGAAGGCCTGGCCCTGCCCCAACACCCGCCGCGCCAGCCAGGCATCGCCCGGGCGCGGCTCGTGCGGGAGCACGTTATGAATGAGAAAGGCCAGCCGCAGCCCGGCACGGCGCAATTGGCGCGCCAGCACCCACCACGCTGGTCCCAGAAAGGTCGTCCACCACTGGAGCACCACCAGGTCCGGCCCAAAGCGGCGGATGCGCGCCGCCGCCTGCCACCACGATGGCGGCCAAAGCGTGTCCAACGGAAATTCGGCCTCCACCCGCCAGGGCTGTGGCGACGCGGAGATCGCGGCGCGGCTGGGGTCACGATCGGTGTCGCCCGGGTAGAGCCAGCGCGGGTACAGCCGCCGGAACGAGACCACCAGCACCTCGTGCTGCTGGGCGGCCAGCGCGCGCGCCAGCAGGGCGGTGTAGTGCGCGATGCCGCCGCGCAGGGGATGGACCGGGCCGACGAGCACGATCTTCATGCCTGGGCCGCGTCCCCCGCCGCCGGCCGGCAGACAAACAATTGATTGCCGCCCGCGCCAAACGTACTGTAGTGGGCCAGCGCCATCCCATGCGGCCGCACACGGTCGGCCAGCAGGTCGCGCGAGAAGATGAGGTTGTGCTCGCGCGCCGCCTCGCGCGAGAAGAGCCCCACCCGCGCACCCCAGCCATGCAGCCAGTTGCCCCAGGCCGAAGGCGAGGTCATCACCACCTGGCCGCCGGGCTGGAGCACAGCACACAGTTGGGCAAACAAGTGATCGGGTTGGCTCAGATGCTCGATGACGGCCAGCATCACCACCGTGTCAAAGCGGCGCGGCAGCAGCAGGGGCTGGGTGTCAAAATCGCGCTGGTAGAAGGTGTGCCGCGGCCAGCGCGCGCGCAGCTGGTCAATGAGGGCCGCGCGCCAATCCACGCCCACATAAGCCTGATCGGGCCGCAGCCGCGCCGCGATGTCCGCGCCGCCGCAGCCCAGGTCCAGCACGTCACCGCGCAGAAATGGCGTCACCGCCGCCAGGCGCCGTTGGAGCAAGAATGCAGAGAGGAGAGGGGCCAAGAGTATCTCGCCGCAAATACGCTGATTATTATGGCCAGGCGAGCGCCAGGATCGTCACGCCGGCCTGTTCATAGACCACGCTGACGCCCGGGGCCCCGCGCAGGGCGGCCGCATCCAGCCCCGGTCCCGAAAAGTCCCCGCGCGCGCCAATATAGATGTAGTCCACGCCGTGCGCGCGAAGCTCGCCGAGCGCGGCCGGGTCGGTCTCCAGCCGCTCCTCGGCGCGCGAGAGGGTCACAATCTCATCCACGTAGCTCGCTTCGGCCTGGGCCAGCAGCATGGCACTGGCCGTCGTGCGACGGCCGGTGAAGTAGGGGATCCAGTAGCCAGCGTCGGTGCCGTGCGGCGCGCGCGGCAGCCAGAAGGTGGTGTTCACCGCGAAGACCGCGTCCGGCGGCGTGTGGTCGCGGATCCAGGCCATGGCCGGCAAATCGGCCGGGGTGACGAAAAACCTAAAAGGCTCCACGGCCGCCACGCGCAGGGGCGCCATGAGGAGTGCGGCCGCCACGAGCAGCCCGGCGGCCAGGCCAGGCGCCCAACGCCAGCCACGCGCCGCCGCCAGCGCCAGCAGTTCCTGCACCGCCGCGCCGAGCAGGAGGCCCATGGGCAGATACAGCATGATCAGCACCGCGCCAAGGTTAGTGAGGTTGAGCACGGGGACGTTGAGCAGGTAGGTGTGGCCCAAGGCCAACAGCGCCAGCACCCAGCCCACGCTGAGCGCCGCCAGCCGGTTGCGCCGCACCATCCCCAGGAGCGCGGCCACGGCTGCCAGGGCCAACAACCACACGGGGCCAGCCAGGACTGCCACACTGCTGAGCGGAAACTCAAAGTACGTGGCCCGCGCTTGTGTGGCTTGGTCGGCCGGCAGGGGCGGCATGGCCGACGGACGCAAATAGACCGCCACGGCCTCCAGCAGCACGGGGCCCACCAACAGGAGGGTCAAGGCGCCGATCCACAGGCTGGCGACAATGACTTGCCTGGCCTGCCCGGCGCGCCATGCATGCCCGAATTCCCACACGGCCACGGCCACATACAGCGGCACCGCGAACGCGGCCACGCGGAAGTGCAGCAGAAAGGTCGCCGCGGTCAGCAGCGCCGCCATCACGCCCAACCAGACCAGGCGGCGTTCGCCAGGACTCCGCCTGCGCCAGGCCGCCAGCGCCTCCCACGCCAGCAGCCAGGCCGCCAGCAGCAACGTCTGCCCGGCCAGTTGGGTGTAGCGGCCCCAGTTGACGTACCAGGCCGGCATGCGCGACAGCAAGCCGACCACGACCAGCCCGGTGAGCGCGCCAAGACGGCCCACCTTGCGGTCCAGGACTAAGTAGACGCTCAAGCCGCTCAGCCCATTGAGCGCCTGCGCCGACCACAACAATGCCGAGTGCGCCGGCGCCCCAGACAGCATCTGCACGCTGCCCGAGAAGGCGTAGAGACCCAGGTGATATTGCTCCAACGGGATGGGGAAGTAGGGCGCGAGCGTGTGCGGCAGCCGGCCCTGCGTGGCGGTGAGCGCCGTCAGCAGGGTATGGTGCAGCGAATCTGACCAGGCCGGGTAGGCCTCGGCGCGCACGATCCAGAAACGGGTCAGCAGGGTGAGGGCCACCAGGCCCAGCGCCAGCCACTCCAGCCGGTCAAAGGCAAACTGCGCCCGCCACTGCCCGCGCAGACGCCACAGCGCCCACAGACCGCAAGCCGCCAGCAACAGCGCGAGCTTGAGCGGCCCGAGGGTGAGGCCGGGAACGAGCCGCGCGGCATAGAACAAGACCGGGTAAACCGCCAGGCTCAGACACACGGCCAGGCACCAGCGCTGCAGCGGCGCCCAGCCGCGCCATTGGTCGCCGGCAGCCAGCATGGCCCAGCCGGGAAGGGTGAGCGTGCCCAAAAGGGCCAGCCCCACGCGCACCACCTCCATGTTAGGACGAGTCCCGAGGTGCTCGACCCGGCTCGTGGTCGCCGACCGGCTCAGCGCGGCCGCCTTCCAGCCGCCGCAGCCGGTAGAGGACCTCTTCGAGGATCTTGCGATTGGAGCCGATCAGGTCGGCCACGAGACCGATGAGGCCGACCTGAAAACCCACCACCAGCAGCACGGCCGCCAGGATGAGCGATTGGATGTGGCCGGCGCCGCCACCCTGCAGGTAGAAATACACAAAACGCAGGCCCAGCACGGCGCCGGCCAGCACGATGAGCGCGCCGACCGTGACAAAGGCCCGCAGTGGCCGATAAGTGGTGTAAGCACGAATGATGGTGATGGACGAATGCGCCAGGTAGTCGGACAGGCTGCGCATCAGGCGCGAGGGCCGCACCGGCGGGTTGGTGTGGATGGGCACATAGGCCACGGCCATGCGGCGCGCGCCGGCGTGGATGAGCGTCTCGAGGGTATAGGAGTAATCGCTCAGCACCATCAGGCGCTGGGCGGCCTCGCGGCTCAGGGCGCGGAAGCCGCTGGTGGCGTCGGGCACGGGCAGGCCGGAGGCGCGCTGCACCACCCAACTGCCCACCCGCTGCAGACGGCGCTTGAGCGGCGAGAAACCGGCCACCGTCATCACGCCGCGGTCGCCAATCACCAGGTCGGCCTGTTTGGCCAGGATGGGGGCGATCAGCCGCGGGATCTCGCTGGCGGGGTATTGGTTGTCGGCGTCGGTGTTGACGATGACATCGGCCCCGAGCTTGAGGGCCGCGTCCAGGCCGGCGGCGAAGGCGCGCGCCAGGCCGCGCTGGCGGGGGAAGCGCACCACGTGGTCGGCGCCCAGCGCGCGGGCCACGGGCGAGGTGTCGTCGGTGCTGCCATCGTCGATGACCAGCACCTGGATTTCGTCGACGCCTGGCAACGAGCGCGGCAGGTCGCGCAGGGTGGCGCCGAGCGTTTGCTCCTCGTTGTAGCAGGGGATTTGAATGATGAGCTTCATGTGTCAACCGCCTGGGCCTCACCACCCAGCCGGCAGCCCGCGCGGGATTTCGATGGCGGCGAAGTCAGTGGTCTGGCGACTGCCCACCACCTTTACCCAGGCGGCCATGCGGCCCACGCCTTCGGACAGGGGCACGCTCGGACCGGCGCCAAAGAATTGCCGCGCCTTGTGATGGGCCGAGAAGGCGTGCATGACCTCCTTGCGTGCCGGCAGGTAGGTCACCTGCGGCGTCACACCAAAAGCCTGGCCGATGACGCGCACCAGATCGTTGACCGTGTAGGGCTGGTCCCCGCCGACGTTGAACACCTGGCCATAGGCCCGCGGCACCAGCACCGAGCGCGCGATGGTGGGCGCCACGTCGTCAATGTACGAGAAGGCCCGCGTCTGCTCGCCGTCGCCGAAGATGGTCAGGGGCTGGCCCTGCAGGATCTGGTTCATAAAGATGCCGATGACGTTGCGGTACTTGTCGCCGATGTTCTGGTGCTCGCCGTAGACGTTGTGCGGGCGGAAAATGATGTGGTTCAGGCCGAACTGGCGCTGGGCGGCCTTCAGGTCCAGCTCGACCGCGTACTTGGACACGCCGTAGGGGTCTTCGGGCTGGGGGGTCAGGTCCTCGGTCATGGGCACCTGGTTGGCGCCGTAGACGGCGATGGACGACGTGAACACGAAGCACTGGATCTCGTGCAGGACGCTCAGGTTGATCAGGTTGATCGAGCCGACCAGGTTGGTCTCGTAGTTGAAGCGCCGGATGAAGTGGCTGAGGCCCTCGGCCGCATAGGCCGCCAGGTGATACACGTAGTCGAAGCGTTCGGCCGCGAACAGCGCCTGCAAAGTCGCATAGTCAGTCACCGAGGCCTGTACCCACCGGGCGCCGGCGGGCACGTTATCGCGAAAGCCGCCGCTCAGGTCGTCCAGCGCCACCACTTCAAACGCCTGGGCCAGCAAGTGCCGCACAACGTGCGAACCGATAAAGCCGGCGGCCCCGGTGACAAGCGCTTTGGACATAACGTTACCGTCTCCTTGGTAATGGCACCGGGCTGCGGCCCGTGAGCTTGCGTTTGAGGAAGGCCAAGGTGTCGCGCAGCAGGACGCGCGGGCCATACATGCGCAGCACGGTCACGGCGATCCACAACAGGCGCGGCTTGGGCGGCGCCTGGCCCTGCTTGAGCAAGGTCCGCCGCACGGTGGTCGCGCGGAAGCGCGGATAGCGCACGAGGTGATCCAGCGGCTCGATGGTGCGGTCCCAGGTCAGGCGCTCGCGCACCAGCCGCCGCGCGTTCTGCCCGCGCCGGGCCACTTCCTCGGGCTGGGAGAAGACCGTGTCCAGCACCCGGCGCAGCGCCTCCGGGTCTTCGGGGTCCACCGTCCAGCCGGCCTCGTATTCGCGGATGTAGTCGCTCAGCTCGGCGTAGTCGTGGTAAATCACCGGCAGGCCGCACCACAGGTACTCCACCGTGCGCGTGGTAAAGGCCAGCTCGCGCTCGGCGTTGCGCTGCATCACGTCCAGGGCCACGTGCGCGCGCCGGTAGCGGTCAATGAGCTGGTTGTGCGGCACCAACCCGGGCACGGTGACGCGCGGGTTTTGCTGGAGCTTTTCGACCAGTGGCTCGAACAGGCCGGGGTCAATGGGGATGGTGGGATGCCGCCCGCCGTACAAGTACAGCCGGCCGCGATCGTGCCGGCGCAGGGCCTCGTCCAGCGCCGACAGGCCGGCGCTGGGGTTCTGCCAGGGCAAGTAGACACCGCCGTACACAAACGACAGCTCCTCGGCGGGCTGGCGCTCGGGCAGCTCGGGCGACAGCGAGATGGGGATGGCAGCCGACAGGGTTTCGGCCTCGGCCTCGCTCCAGCCCGCCCGCCGCAGCCATGGCCGGAAGTAAGCCAACTGTTTCTCGCCGGCGCACAGGAAAAAGTCGGCCCGGCGCAGGGCGGCCAGCTTCTCGGCCACGTTGTGGTCGTGCTTGCCGTACTTCTGAAACGAACGCTCCAAAATATGCGGGCCGTGCTGGTCGAGCACCACCGGCACGGTGAGCGGCTCGGCCGGCAGAAAGCGCATGATCGGCCAGCCCGACACTACTACCACGTCCGGGTCGGCGGCGCGAATCACCTCGGGCAGGGTGAGCGGCTCCCACGCCATCTTGAGCACGTCCGGCGGCACGTCGGCCTCGCGGCCATTGGCGGCCAGGCGCGGCATAGAAAAGATGACCTCGTGACCGCGGCTGATGAGGCCCTGCCCGAGGCCCCAGGCCCGCAGCCCTGAGCCGACCGTGGGCAGGCCCGGATACGGCAGCAGGTCGGGACTGACCACCAGAACCCGCCGCGGCAGGCCGGCAAAGATGTCCTGCACCCCCAGGGCCTGCGCTACCCGCATCTGTGCCTCGGGCGGCACATAGGGAAAGAAGCGGAACGGCCGGCCAAACAGCGGCAGGATCTCGCTGTCGGCGCGGCGCCGCCGGGCCTGCACCGCCTGGCGCTTGGCCATCAGACGCGGCAGGTCGTCGGCCACCTCGTTCAGCGCCACCAGGGTGGCGGCCTCGAGCCGGTTGAGGTGAATGGGCGTCTGCGCGGGCGGCGGCCCCTTGATCTTAAAATGCCGCTTGTCCAGCTTGCGCCGTTCGACCGTGACGTTGACTGTCCCGCTGACCGCGGTCAGCAGCAGCGCCGGCAGGACCTTGGCCAGGTTTTCATCCGAGTAGTTCTTGATCACCGACGACACCGCGTTGCGCGTGTAGAGCACCTGCTTGCGGTAGTCGGGAAACTTGCTCATAGTGCCGTGGTGCCGGTGAAAGACGATGGCCTTGGGCGCCAACACCACCCGGTAGCCCATCAGCCACAGGCGCCAGCCCAGGTCCACATCTTCAAAGTAGATGAAGTAGTCGTCGTCAAAACCGCCCGTGTCCAGGAAGACGGCCCGGTCGATCAGCATGGCGCCGCCGCAGGCAAACAGCAGCGAGATCAGCGTGTTGTGGAGGCCGTTATCGGCCGGGTCGTTGTAGCCGGGCTGGTAGCCGTGGCCGGCGTACTGCATCCCGGCGCCGGCAAAGTCGATGCGGGTGCCGTCCCAGTTGAGGATCTTGGCCGCGGCCGAGACGATGTCGGGGCCGCTCTGCACCGCCGCTACCAACTCCCGCACAAACTGCGGGTCCACGGACATGTCGTTGTTTAGGAAGAGGACATACTGCCCGGTGGCCTCCCGCGCGCCCAGGTTGTTGCCGGAGGCAAAGCCCACGTTCTCGGGGCTGCGGATGACACGCACCTGCGGAAAGTGAGCTTCGGCGAAGGCGACCGACCTATCCGTGGACGCGTTGTCCACCAGCATCAGCTCCAGCTTATCTTTTGGATAGTCAATTTCGATCAGCGATGGGAAGCAGTCTTCCAGGTGGCGCTGGCCGTTGTAGTTCAGCACGATGACAGACACCCGCGGCAGTTCTGGCATGTTCCGGTTACCGGTTCCTTGACCCACGGTTTTCGCCCCCCAGCCGTTCCACCCAACGGTGCACCCATTGTTCACGCCAGCTGCCATCGGGCAGCAGCCGCCGGCGCCAGCCGGCCAGGGAGGCGATCAGTTTCCAGGCCCGGGTAGCACGCATGGCGGCTATTTCCTGCAGCGCGTCTTTTTGCTGGCGCTCCAGCGTCGCCAGCTGAGTGCGCGTTTCCACAGCAAACTGCCGCAGTTCACGGTTTTCCTGGGTCAGGCGCCACAGCTTGCGCTCGTAGCCGGCCACCACGCGCGGCAGAGGCTTGCCGGTGCGGCGCAGGCGTACCGACCATGGCAGGATTACGCTGGCGTCGAAGTCTACGTCACGCACAAAGCCCTGCTCGGCAAACAGTCCGGCCCAGTACTCGGGCGGCTGCACGTTGAAGTGCGTGGCTTCGCGGAAATCGATGGGTGACGAGGAAAAGATAATGTCGTCCGTGGCTTGGCACAGGTTGGCCAGGGCCCGCACGCTGTCGGCCGGCGGCAGGTGCTCCAACACCTCGATGCACACAATCAAGTCGTAGCGCTGGGGCAGCGGGTCGAGCACCGAACCCACCCGGCAGTAGGGCTGCGCTGCCTCCGGAGCATGCTTGATCGCATACTCCGAGATGTCGATGCCCTCCGCCGCCACGCCCCGCTGGCGCAGCGCCCCCACCAGAAAGCCCAGTGCGCAGCCAGCGTCCAGCACGGTGCGCGGGCCGATACCATGCACAATCCGGTCCGCAATGTGCCCAAAAAAGCGCAGCCAGTGCTCGCTTGGCTCGTAAGGCAGGCCGCAGCCATGCTGGAAGTAATACGCGTCGTACAGGCTGGCGGGGCTGGGGGTCGTCATCGCATCGGTCCGCTCAATGCGCCCGCTCGGCTTGTACGGCGCCGGCCGCCGGCCGCACGTCCCCGGTCTCCCACGCGCCGCGCATGGTCATCAGGCCGTACACTTCCTGCGTGTCGTCGGCGTGGTTGACAACGCGAAAGGGATAGGCCCGGTCGTGATAGTCGTAGGTCTCGCTGTCGTCCTCATTCAAGACGGCGGCGGTCACGTGATACAGCCCCTCCAGCAGCGGCAGGTGCGGGATGGCGTAGGCAATTGACCCCTCGCGCTCCACCGGCGGCAACTGGATGTGGCTGAAGGCCGTGTTGGGGCCGCAGATATGCAGGCCGTCGTTGCGGTGGATGGCGATGCCAAAGACCGGCGGCGGCACGCGGCTTTGGGTCCGATAGTCCAGGTGCACCACCAGGGGCGCGCCGGTCTTGAAGATCACGTTGGGTTCCCCGCCGGCGTCGGTCAGCCGGACCCGATAAATTTCGATTTTGCGGCTGCCCCAGCGCTGGTCGTGCGACAGCAGGCCCGGACCTTCGGTGAGCCGCCGCGCGTCCTGGGCAATGGCCTCGTCGATATACGCGCGTATCACCGCCTCGGCGGCGCCATCGGCGCGCAGCCGGCCATGGTCGAACCACAGCGCGCGGCTGCACAGACGGCGGGCCGCCTCGAGCGCGTGGGTGACCAAGCAGATGGTCACGCCCTGCCGGCGCAGCTCGGCGATGCGGTCCAGGCACTTTTGCTGAAAGTTCTGGTCGCCCACCGCCAGCACTTCGTCCACCAGCAGCACCTCCGGCTCGAGGTGGATGCTGACGGCGAAGGCCAGCCGGGCAAACATGCCCGATGAGTAGTGCTTCACCGGCAGGTCCATGAAGGCTTCTAGCTCGGAGAAGTCCACAATCGAGTCGTACTTGCGGGTGATCTCCTCGCGGCCCATGCCCACCAGCGCCCCGCTGAGAAAGACGTTGTCTTGGCCGCTGAGGTCGGGATGGAAGCCCGCGCCCAGCTCCAGCAGAGCCGCCACGCGCCCATTGACGTTGACTTGGCCCTGGGTCGGCAGCATGATGCGGCTGATGAGCTTGAGCGCCGTGCTCTTGCCCGCGCCATTCGGTCCCACCAGCGCCACGGTCTCGCCGGCCGAGATTTCGAAAGAGACGTCCCGCAGCGCCCACAGGTTCGCCGGGGGGACCTGGGTGGGCACGGGCGGGCGCGGCAGCTTGCGGCGCACGAACAGCTCGCGAAACGAGCGCGCGCGGTTGCGGCGCAAGTGATAGCGCTTGCTGACGTTGTCAAAGGTAATGGTCGAAGTCACGGTGGGAAAAGGGCGGTGGTTCAGGGCCAGAGACGGTGCCAAGACTGCATTTTACCAGAAGTAACCCAAGGACCTGGTGGGGCGCCGGCAGTCGGCTTACGGGCCGGGCCGCCCGTCACTGTCGGCGCGGTAGAGATCGGGCGAAACATACAAGTTCGGCCCGACCTGAACATAGTGCGCGCGCAGATAGGCCTGCAGCGGCGCCGTGTATTGCGCGACCGGGATGTCCCAGACTGCGGCCTCCCTGTCCAGGAACACAACCGCCTGCCCCTCGCCCAAGCTCTCGATGACTTCCGCCTGGGCCACGTCCGCCAGCAACGTGTGCCGGCGGCGCAGCCACGCCACCGCCAGAACCAAAAAGATCCAAGCCAGCGGCAGCACGGCGAGAAGGTTGGAGAGCGCGACCACGGCTGCATACCCGCCCATGATGACCACGGCCAGCCGCGGCTGCCGCAGCGAGCGCAAGAGGAGGGCCAGCGCCAGGCCGAAAACCAGCATGAGGGCCACGGCCGCAAAGGCGTGATACGTCACCATGTGCCCGCCGCAAAAGTGGGTCACCGCGCTCCAGGCCACCGCCGCCAGGCCGACCGGCACATAGGCCCGGGTCAAGCGCATGAGCAAGGCGAAGGTCAGCAGGGTGAAGAAGAGCAGCGAGAGCCGGGCCGCCAGCACCGTGTGCCCGAGCAGGGTGAAGACCCCCGCCAACCAGTAATAGGCGAACGGCATGTGGTGTGAAAAGACATCGCGGTACAACACCTGGCCATTGGCGATGAGCGCGCCCGCGGCCAGCTTAATACTCTCGTCGCCGAAGGTGCCCAGGTAGACGCTGGCGCACGCCACGATGAAGGACAGGCCTAACAGGCCCAGGCCAATCGGCCGTTGAGGGCGCCGAGCGGCAGCGGCGGTTAGAGGGATCAGCATTCACGCTATTGTACTCTTGGGCAACAGAAGCCACAGGCGTATTCCGTATTCCGTATTGCACAATATGTAATACGCACATCTCCCTTATGTCGCTTTCTTCCTTGCCCTCCTCTCTCCTTTCTGGTAGAGTCCGCGTCAGGCGCCCGTGTTTTTCTCTTCGGGCGTCTTGCTTATCGGCCCCCTTCAGAGGTGTTTCGCGGTGCAGCGTGCGGTATTGCTTACAACCGTCGTGGCCATGAGCCTGGCCGGCCTCGCGCTGGCCGGCGCCTGGGTCGCCCTGCGGCCGAGCGGTCCGCCGCTCGCCGCGGCCAGCTTCTCGCACACCGCGCTCTCGCCCAACGCCGACGGCGAGGACGACGTCATCCACATCGACTACGTACTGCGCCGCGCGGCCAACGTCTCCATCTACTTTCTGGACAGCCAGGGCCGGCGCTTCGACTTCCGCCTGGACAAGGCGCGCGAAGCCGGTAAACATGCCGTGGACTTCAGCGGCGTGGTGGACCCGTTCACCCTGCCCGGCGACGCCCAAGCCAGCGACGGACCGGATGGCAAGCCGTGGCCGGGCGAGCTGGTGGCGCGGGTGCTGCCTGACGGCGCCTACACGTGGCACTTGGAGGCCCGCGACGCGCAGGGCCAGACCAACACGGTCAGTGGTCCGCTGACCATCGCCGGCGCCGACACCAGCCTGCCCCACCTGCGCCTCACCGTCAGCCCGCCGGTCTTCACCCCCAATCAAGACGGCCTCAGCGACCGCATCACCATCAACGTCTGGCTCGACAAAGACATCGACCCCGATGGCCTGCGGGTCAGCTTGCTAGGCCCGGATGGCCTCGAGCTGCCCATCGCCGAGAAGCCAAGCGAGCTGCCCTTTGGCCAGGCCGGCCTCCACGCCTACGACTACGATGCCGGCATCGACCTGAACCTTGACCCGCCGCCCGATGGCGCCTACACCGTGCGCGCCGTGGCCCAGGACCGCCTGGGCCAGAAGGTCATGACGGAGGGTGAGCTCAGCATCCTCAATGGCGGCTTGCCGCGCGCTGACATCCTCCTGGGCGATGTCCAGTGGTCGGCCAGCACCATTATCATGGGCAACACCCTGTACTTCACGCTGACGGTCAACAACTACGGCACGGGCCCGCTGCGCACCTCCGGCCCGTGGTCGGGCTGGGTTTACGACTCGATGGCCAGCAATGCCAATGCATTGGGTGAGTATGAGGAGGCGGGCGCGTGGCGGGTGGGCATTATGTGCCAGACCTGCAAGAGCGACTATCCCTGGCGCTGGGCGCTGGGCACGCCCGAGGCGCTCACCGTCATTCCCGACGAGGCGGGCAACCCACAGTATTACCTGCTGCCCGGCCAGCGCATCACCGTCTCGGGTGGCATCGTGCTCGATGAAGTCATCCCGAGCCTCAATCCGCAGTATTTTTGGGCCGGCCTGATCCACGAATTCGTCAACATCGAGCTCATCAACAACCGGGTCGACCCGCAGAATGTGCTTATCGTCGAGCCCTAAGAAAGAGGCGGCCGGTTGGCCCGGTCGGAAGCGGGCAAACCCGCCCATTTGAATTTTGGCGACGGTCAAGTGGTATCATCGAAACTTAGGTTGTCACCCGCTGCAAAGCGGGCTATGATTTG
>CAYUYN010000085.1:0-12551 GCA_964449185.1 uncultured Anaerolineales bacterium
CGCTGGATAGCTACCGCCAGGCACTGCGGCGGCTGTAACCGAACCAATCCATTAGGGAGATGACCTTGGAACGAACGCTGGTGATTGTCAAACCCGATGGGGTGCAGCGCGGCCTGGTCGGCGAAATTGTCGGGCGCCTTGAGCGGCGCGGGCTGCGTATCGCGGCCATGAAGTTCATGTCGGTGGACCTGGACCTGGCCGCGCGCCACTACGCCGTCCACCAGGGCAAGCCGTTTTACGATGGGCTGATCCGCTACATCACCTCGGGGCCGGTGCTGGTGATGGCCTGGGAAGGCTCCAAAGCCATTGAGGCCGTGCGCCAGAGCGTCGGCGCCACCAACCCCACCGCCGCCGCGCCGGGCACCATCCGCGCCGACCTGGCGCTGGACATCGGCCGCAACCTCATCCACGCCTCCGACCAGCCCGAGACCGCGGCCTTTGAGCTGGGCCTGTGGTTCAAGGAGGGCGAGACCGTGGATTGGGCGCGCGACGGCGAGCGCTGGGTCTTCGAGAACTAAGGCTCGCTGCATCCAGGAACTAAAAGGAGTGGCGCTGCCCTTTATGGGGGGCCGCGCCACTCCTTTTGTTTTGCATTCAGCCGCTTACTGAATGCGCAGCATCACCTTGCCTTCGTGCCACAGCTCTTCGAGCTTGTAGCGCTTGCGCTGTGGCTCCGAAAAACAGTGCACGATGAGGCTGCCAAAATCCACCAGCATCCAGCCGCCCTCGGCATGGCCCTCCACGCGGGGCGACTTCAGGCGGAATTTCTTGCGGGCCGTTTCGTCCATCGCCTCGGCCAGGGCTCGCAGCTGGCGCGCGCTGGTGCCGGTGCAGATCACAAAGAAGTCGGTGAAGACGTTCTGATCGCGCAGGTCCAGCAGGATAATGTCTTCGGCCTTGCGCTCTTCCAGCGCGTCGACGAGCGCGCGCGCCAATTCAAGTGGTTCTGTGTCCGTAAGCCGCCTCCTTTGTTGGGTGTGTGCCCAGTCTCAAGCGTGCTCTTCCGGCCGCACGTGCTGGCCGCCCAGTGCCGCCGCAGACAGCGTCGTGTACACCGACCCCTGTGGGCGCAGGTCGCTGCGCACCAGGCTGAGGGCGCCGGCGCTGAACTCTCCAAACCAATCGGCGCGGTGCGCCGACAGGTGCGCCATCAACGGCAGGTGATCCGCCGGCCGCAGCGGGCCGCGGACGCGCCCCAGGGTCAGGTGGGGCACAAACGCGCGCGTCTCGGGCGGGAACCCGAGCGCCGCCGACTGCGCGTCGACGGCCGCTTGCAGGGCCTGCAGCGGCTCAAGCTCGCCGCCCAGGCCGGTCCAGATGACCTGCGGGCGGCGCGCATTGGGGAAAACCCCCAGCCCCACCATGCTCAACTGCAGCGGCCGCGAGGCGGCCGCCGCCTCGGCCAAGGCCGCCTCGATACCCGGCAAGTCAGCCTCAGGCACGTCACCAAAAAACTTCAAGGTGAGATGGATGGCTTCCGGCCGCACCCAATGCACCGTGCCCGGCGGCACCGCCGCCTGCAAGCCGGACAGCACTTCCCCCAACCGTTCCTGGTTTTCGCGTGGCAGCTCCAGCGCGGCAAAAACGCGGAATCTCAAGCGAGGAACCCCTGCAACAATTGGACAATTTCGCCCGGCCGGTCGTCGGTGGCCATGTGCCCGGCGCGCATCACGTGCAGCCGCGCGTCCTTGATCTGCCGGGCAGCCAGCCGGCCCTCGGACGTGGGCACATTCAAGTCGCGGTCGCCCACGATCACCAGGGTCGGCGCGCTGATGCGGGGCAGCAGCGGGGACAAATCATAGGCCACAATCGCCCGGCCCGATGACAGCAGCGCGCCGGGGCTGACCTTGAAAAAGTCCTCGGTGCGCCGGCGGATGTGCTGCACGCCCTGCACGCGCAGGCTGGCGCCGGTGGACAGCAACGGCGTGAGCACCCGCGGCGAGATATGCAGCAGCCAGGCCAGCAGCCGGCGGCGCGCGCCCGGCTGGGCCAGGCGCCGCAGGTGCGAGTTGCCAGTCACAACCGGGTTGATGGCCACCAAACGTTCAATCAGCTCGGGGTGGCGGGCGGCCAGATTGAGCGAGATCATCCCGCCCATGGAGTGCCCCACCAGCCGCACCCGCCGCAGGTGGTGGGCGGTCATAAAGCCGCGCACCGTGGCCGTTAGATTCGGGATCGAATACCAATGATCGGTCGGCGTGTCCGAGTCGCCGCAGCCAGGCAGGTCGAGCGACCAGCAGCGATAGTGGGGCGCCAACTGCAACGTCACCTGGCCCCACATGCGGCGCGAGGCGGCCCAGCCGTGGACGAACACGACATCGGGGCCCTGGCCCTCGACACTGTAATGAATCAACAACCCATCGACCGGCTGAGTAAGCGGCTCCATATTCGGTGATTATACCAGTTATCCATTCATGATCGGCGGAGGCGTTGTCGACAGTAGGGAAAGCTATGCGGAGGTCACCACGCGGGGGCTGCGCCCCCGCGTGGTGACCTCCGCATACTCTATTTCGAGGTTAGGCGGACAACGCGCTCGCATAATCCTCGGGCGTATCAATGTCGCGCAGGATCGCGGCGCTGTCGACCTCTACGCGCTCGAGCGTCCCCGCCGCCTGCAGCACCACGCGCGGGTTAGCGCTGCCCGGCAGGGCCTGAAGCGCCGGCCAAACGGCCCGGTCAAACAACAGCGGGTGGCCGCGCTGGCCCTGGTAAAACGGCGCCACCACCGCGGCCTGCGTCTCGCGCCAGCGCTGGAGCAGCAGCACGACCACCCGTGGGTCCAACTCGGGCTGATCGGCCAGCGCCACGAGCACGGCCTGGCAGTTACCGGGCAAATGGTTGAGGCCCACCTGGAGCGAGCGCGCCATCTCGGTGGTGGCGAAGTCGGGGTTGAAGGCTGTGCTGACGGCCGGTCCTGGGCCGCCGGCCAAGGCAGACAGGCTGGCCTCCACGGCCTCGCGCGCCATCCCCGTCACCACCACCACCTGGCTCACCTCGCTGGCACGCAGCCCGGCCACCACCGTGCTGAGCAGGGTCTGTCCGTCGCCCCACGGCAAGGTTTGTTTAGGCCGGCCCATGCGCGTGGAGCGCCCGGCCGCCAGCACCACGGCCGCCACCCGTCCCCAGACTTCGCGCACCGGCTCGCCCGCGCCCCGCACCGCGCCGATGGCCACGGCCGTGATGCGGTGGTACTCCAGCAGGCGCGCGGCGGTCTCGCGTGCCAGCGCCAGGTCGTCGCTCGCCTCGACTTTGTTGATGAGGGGGATCACGCGCGCACCGGTGGGGACGTGCTTAAGCCCGCCGGCGGGGTGGGCCAGCACGCGGGCTACCAAGGCAGGTGTTACCCGCTCGCCCATCGGCCAGCCGCCCAGCGCCGACACCAGCTCGGCGCGGTGCACCCGCTCCGCGTCCAACGGCGCGCCGAACACATCCGCCCCCACCACCGGCACTACCAGTGTGGCGCCGGCCGGGATCACCGGCTCGTGCTCGGCGGGGGCCTTGAAGGGCCGCATGCGCGAGCCATCGGCTTCGATGAGCACGGTCGGGCGGCCGGGCAGCGTGAGCAGCCCTTCCACCAGTTCCGGCCCCGCACCACTGGCCTTGCCGGCTTCGTCGTCCACCGGGCCGGTCACCAGGACGTGCTTGGTCCGCGCGAGTGTCTCGGCGATTTGCTCACGCGACGCTTCATCCGCGACCACATGCGCCGGCGCCAGAGCCACCTGCGCAGCAAAGATGCGGGTGGTGGTCGTCGTCACCACGAGCCCCCCACCCGCCACAATCTCATCGGCCAGGCGGAACATCGTGGAGGTCTTGCCGCCCCCGCCGACGAAGGCGATCATTTCGGAGGCGGTGAGGCGGAAGGCGGTGCGGAGGTTCACGGCTGCCCCGCGTCCAGCTCCTCCACCGTCGGCTCGGGCCGCCACAGCGGCATTCCCGTCAGCACGGCCTCGAGCACGCCACCGCCAATAGAACGCGCCTTGTCGGAAATCGTGAAGCAGTTTTCGCGCACGCCGCGCGGGTCGAGGTCGCCGACCTTCATGCCCGCCGTCACGGGCAGGCCGTCGTGCACCAGGCCGCGCAGCACGCCGTCGAAGGGCGCCACCAAGGGCTGGCCATCCACCTCCGCGACGACAGCGCCGGCCTTCACCGCGTCGCCAATTTGCGCACGGCCCAGCAGCACGCCCGCTGCCGGCGCCCGCAGCACGCGCTCGCCCGCGAAGCCGCGCACGGGCTCGGGCTGGCCGGTGTCGGCTTCGGCGCGGCCTTCCCAGAACACCCGGCCCAGGTGATGGCCGCGATTGGTTTCCACCACGGCGTGGCAGTCCTGCCCGGCCGTAAAGCCCGGGCCCAGGCCAATGACCAGCCGCGCATCGCGCAGGCGCGTGCCCAGGTTGCGCTTGGCCAGGCGCGCATCCACCACGATGGGCGGCTGCATGCGGCTCAGCACGCTGGCATCGTCCACCACCACCGGCACTTCGCCCATCACCGTCCGCGCCATGCCGAACATGGGGTCTTCGACGCGGGTGGCGGTGACACCCTCCACCGTGACGCTGCCGGCATACATCGCCTCGGCAAACGACACCGCCCGCCGCACGCACGAGGGCTGGGCCAGGTCGGTCACCATGACGGTGAAGCCGGCCCAATGCAGCCGATAGGCCACGCCGGTGCCCAGGTCACCCGCGCCGCGCACCAACACCAAGGTGTCCGACAGATAAAACATGGTGGCGCGGGCTCAGTGCCCGTTTTGTTTGAGGCGCCGCAGCACCCGATCCGGCGTGTAGGGGAACTCGTCGATCCACACGCCGGTGGCGTCGTGGATGGCGGCGGCGATGGCGGGCGCCAGGGGCAGATAGGGCATCTCGGCCATGCCGCGCACGCCCCACGGCCCGTTCGGCTCCGCGTATTCGAGGATGACCGACTTCACACGCTCGGGCACGTCGAGCACGGTGGGGATCAGATAATTGGATAAGAACGGCGTGAGCACGCGGCCGTTCTGCATGATGAAGTTTTCCAGGAGGGCGTAGCCGGCCGCCTGCACTACGCCGCCTTCGATCTGGCCTTCGATCTGCTGGGGGTTGATGGCCCGGCCGACATCGTCGGCGCAGATCACGTCCATCAGCCGGACGTGGCCGGTCTCGATGTCCACTTCAACCTCCACCGCCTCGGCCACATAGCCGTAAGCAAAGTTCGGGTTGGCGTGCCCGGTTTCTGGCGCGAAGGTGGTGGTGGGGGGCGCCAGGTAGGTGTAGGCGGCGATGGCGGGGCGCTCTTCTTCGGCCCACTTCTTTAGGGCCGCTTCGGTGGCCCCCTTGATGGCGTTGCCGGCCATGTAGGTCAGGCGCGAGGCCGAGGCGCTGCCCGAGCTGCCGGAGGTGGCCGTGTCGGACAGCACCAGCTCCACGGCGCTCACGGGAACGCCGGCGGCGTCGGCCGCCATCTGGGCAAACACCGTGTGCGCGCCCTGGCCACAGTCGGCGCCGGCCTGGTAGACTACCACGCGCTCGATCTCGGTCGCGCCATGCAGCTCCACCGTGGCGGCGCTGTTCTCCTGGTAGCCAAAGGAGAAGCCAATGTTCTTGAAGGCGCAGGCAAATCCCCGGCCGCGCCGCAGATACGGCTGGCTGGGCTGCGCCAGCAGCGGCAGGCGCTGGCCGCGCTTCCAGCCGGCTTCATCCGCGCAGCGCGCCACGACCTTGTCGATGGTCACGCCCGCCGGGAACGGCGTGCCCACCGTCGAGAGCGCGCCCTCGCTCAGCAGGTTCTTCATGCGCATTTCGATCGGGTCCAGCCCGAGGGCCGCTGCCAGCTTTTCCATTTGCAGCTCGGCCGCAAACGCGCCCTGCGGCCCGCCGAAACCGCGCATGGCGCCCGCCGGCAGGTTGTTGGTATAGACGGTATAGGCATCCACACTGGCGTGCGGGAAGACGTACGGCCCGGTACACATGAGCGTGGCATTGCCCAGCACCTTGGTGGAAGTGTAGTTATAGGCGCCCGCGTCCGAAACGAGCTCCACCTCCGCCGCCACCAGCAGGCCGTCGGCCCTGGCCCCCCACTTGGACCGGATGAAGAACTGGTGGCGCTTGTGATGGCCCACCATCGACTCTTCGCGGCTCCAGATGATCTTGATGGGCCGGTGAGTGCCGCGCTCGGCCAACCGCATGACGGCCAGCGCCAGCACGATCTGCACCGACATATCTTCGCGCCCGCCAAAGGCGCCGCCAATGGCCGGGTAGATGACCCGCACCTTTTCGCGCGGAAGCCGCAGGGCGTGGGCAATCTGCTCCTGGTCTTCGTGCGCCCACTGCCCGGCCACCACCACGGTCAGGCGGCCGGCCTCGTCGGTGTAGCACAGCCCGGCCTCGGGCTGCAGATAGGCGTGCTCCTGCATCGGGGTGACGTACTCGCCCTCGACCACGGCCGCACACTCGGCCCAGGCCGCCGCGGCCTCGCCTTTGCGGATGCGGTAGTGGATGATCACATTGTCGCGGTCAGGGAACAGCGGCAGCGCGCCGGGCTGCATGGCCTGGCGTGGGTCAGTGAGGAGGGGCAGATCTTCCCAATCAATCTCGATCAGGTCGCGCCCCGCGGCCGCGGCCTTCTCGGTCTCGGCCACCACCACCGCCACCTGGTCGCCCACAAAGCGCACGGTGTCCGCGCCGGGCTTGCCCGAGCCAGGGCCGCACAGCACGGGCTGATCGAAGATGTTCAGCCCATACTCGTTGTTGGGCACATCGCGCGCGGTGAAGACGCCCACCACGCCGGGATACTGCTCGGCGCGCGTAGTGTCGATGCGCGTTATGCGGGCGTGGGGCCGACCCGCGAACAGGATCTTCATATGCAGTTGCCCGGGCAAATCAATGTCGCCGGGATACTGGGTCTCGCCCGTTACCTTGCCCACGGCGTCGATGCGCCGCAGGGATTGTCCGATGGCGTTCATGCTTGACTGGCCTCGTGGATAGGCGGCTGAGACAGCGCCTGGCCCGCCGCGTCGCCGTTGGCTAAGGGGCCGCTGCCGCCGCCGCCCAGGCGCTGGATTTCGAGCTCAAAGATGCGGCGCAGGATGGCGATGCTGGTGGCGTAGGTCGGGTCCATGCCAAAGTACGACAGGTTGCCCGCGCCCAGGTTGCGGCCCTTGGACAGCGGGGTATCCGACGCATAGTGCAGAAAACCCATATCGAAGGGCACGTTGTACAGGTTCACGATCTCGTCCACCGGGTAGCGCTTGGGCCGCGCCAGCTCAAAGGCGGCTGACAGGTACGGCCCGGCTTCCATCTCGATGGAGGTGTAGTTCTCTTGGTAGAAGACGTGCGCGAAGCGCGCGTTTTGCAGGAAGGTGCCGCGCACCGTGACGGCCTTCTGATTGTCCAGGGTCGAGCCGTATACCAGGTGCGGGGTGACATCCCGCGCCCGGAAGCAATTGTCGAAGAGGTAGGTGTTGCGCGAGTGCTCGTCGTAGACCACGGTGGGGATCATCACATCGCCCACCACGCCGTTGAGGGTGGCCGCCTTGCCCATCACGTACAGGCCGCGCACCTCCGCCACCCGCGTGGCGACCTGGGTGAGGATCAGATAAGCCGCCATGCCCAAGGGATAATCGATGTTCAGGATCAGCGCGTCGCTTCGCGCCAGGGCCTCGATGCCGGGCACGCGCAGGCGCGGGTCGATCCAGTCTGGCCGCAGCCGGCAGAGCGGCATCAACTGCGCATCCACCTCAAAGGCATCGGGCGCGCTGGGGATGCGCTGAAGCCCCACGGCCGCCTCATCGGCCAGCCGCGCCGCCGCCAGGGCCGCGCCCTCGGGCGAGTGGACGAACTTCTTGAGCACATAGTACAGGAAGTTTTCGGCGCTCGAGGGCACGTGCCGCGCTTCGATCTCGCGCCATTCGGCCTGCAAGTCGGCGTGCTCGGCCGCAAAGATGTAGTCGATCAGCTCCAGGCGCCGGCGCAGGGCGAAACCCGACAGGAGGTTGATGAGGCTGTGGGTGTTGCTGGAGACGAAGTAAACCGGGCGGTCGCGCAGGGACACGGTGGGGGCGGCGCTGCGCTCGATGTTCTCGTACCAGGCCAGGGTGGCGCGCCGGTAGTCGTTGACCCCGCTGGCCAGCAGCCGCACGGCGAACTTCTTGGGCGCGGCCTGCATGAGGCGCAGGTTGGGCAGCAGCTCGGGTCCCCACAAGCGGGTGAGCCGGTCCAGCTCATCGGGCGGCAGGCCCAGGGCATCGGCCAGCACAGCCAGGTCCAGCCCGGCCTCGCTTTCGGGCAGCTCCATGCGCCGCAGCCGCTGGTGGAACTTGTTCCACTCGATCTGATAGGCGGTGAGCAGCGGGATCAGGTCGTCGATGTCGGAATGGCTGGCGATAAAGACAGCCAGCACACCGCGCTCGCGGTGGAGCAGGCTGCGCCGGCGCCGCGCGCGGCTGCCTACGCTTTCCCAGCCATCGTCCAGCCGCAGGCCGCTGCGCCGAAAGACTTCGCGCGATTGCCCGAGCACCACCAATCGCGTCGAGCGGATCTCAGCCGGCAGGCGCAGCAAGCTGTACACAAAGGCCGACACATCCGGCATTTCGGAGCGCGCGTGCTTGTGCAGCAGCGACTCCATCTGAGCGTGCGCTTCGACCAGCGACTTGATCTGCACGTCTTCGCTGGAACGCAGCAGCGAATAGTACGTGCGCAGGTAGAGCTGAATCTCTTCCGATTCAGTGCGGGGGACTTTACGATCCATGCAGCCCTACAACGGTCACATTTGGCCTGGACGCAATCAGCGCACCATGCTCCCACGGCCGCGGCGGCGCGGCTGCGGCGCGTCGGTCTTGCCGGGGCGCATGGGGTTGAGAATAGCGTAGCCGATGACCATGATGGCATAGGCAAACAAATCCAATATTAGCGTGACCCCGAGCTGGACCAAAAGCTTGCCGTGGATAGTCGGCAGCGCGGGGTGCAGCTGCACCGTGAAGTTGCGCGGGATCGCAAACGGGATGAAGGCGAACGGCGTGCGCCAGTGCATCTCGAGCAGGTAGCCGGCCAGCCAGAAGGCGCCGACGGTGAGCGCCACCAGGATGATAAACCCTATCCCGCGCCAGATTGGGTTGAGACCTTTGTTTTTGCCCAGATTGGTATCACGAAAGGTGTAATTGCTCTTGCCCATGCTGCGCCTCCTCTGAACACTAGCGGGCGATGCGCCCGGCCTTCTCGATGGCCGTCATGATCTTGTAGTAGCCGGTGCAGCGGCACAGGTTGCCGGTGATGGCCTGCTGCACTTCCCAATGGTCGGGCTGTGGGCGCTCCTCCAGCAGCTTGGCGCCGGCCATGAGCAGGCCGGGCGTGCAGTAGCCGCACTGCACGGCGCCCTCATCCACAAAGGCCTGCTGCACCGGGTGAAGCTGGCCGTTGGCGGCCAGGCCTTCGACCGTGATGATCTCGGCCCCATGCGCGCGTGGCGCCGGCACCAGGCAGCTCATGACCGCGGCGCCGTCCAAAAAGACCGTACACGCGCCGCACTCGCCCTCGGCGCAGCCTTCCTTGGTGCCGGTCAGGTGAGCGTCTTCGCGCAGCAGCCGCAACAGAGTCTTGTCGTGGCCGCCGTGCAGGACTTGGTCCTGATGGTTAATCCGCGTGACGATGGGGGCGTCGGGACCATGCTGCTCGGCGCGGGTTAGGCTGTTGGCCGGGCGCCCGGCCCCCGGTCCCCACAGCATCACGGGCTTTTCGGGCAGCCAGCCGCGGGCCTCGTCCGACACCAGGGCACGCAAGGCCCGGATCGTGGTCACCCGGACCATGTCGCGCCGGTAATCGGCCGAGCCGCGCACATCGTCGATCGGACTGGCGGCCTGGGCAGCCAGCTCGCCGGCCTCCTCGATCACTGCCGGAGTCAGGGTCTTGCCGCGCAGGAAGGCCTCCGCCGCCGGGCAGCGCACGATGGTAGGCGCCACCGAGCCGAGCGCGATGCGAGCCCCGGCCAGGGGCTGGTCGGCCAAGGGCGCGCCGTTGGTGTGGTCAAAATCCACGGTCACGGCCACGTCCACCACCGAGATGGCCTGGGCGCGGCGCAGGGCCAGCTTGATAAACTTGCCGCGCTCGCCCGGCTTGAGGGCCGGGAAGGCGATGCCGGTCAGGAGCTCGTCGGGCGCCATGACGGTGCGGCGCACGCCCGTGTAAAACTCGCGCAGGGTCACACGGCGCTCGCCGCGCACTGAAGCCAGGGTCACCACCGCATCCAGCGCCAGCAACGGCGTGATCGTATCGTTGGCGGGCGAGGCGGTGATGAGGTTGCCCGCCACCGTGGCGCGGTTGCGTATCTGCGGCGCGCCAACTTCCCAACACGCCTGGGCCAACGGCAGCGCTCGTTCAACGATCAGCTTGGAGTCCACGCAGTGATTGTGCGTCACCAGCGGCCCGAGATGGATCCAGCCGTCTTCATCGAGCGTGATGCTTGACTGGCCCGGCACGCGCGTGATGTCGATCAGCGTCTTGATCCCACGCCGCACGCCCCGCTCGATCTCCAGCAGCAGGTCCGTGGCGCCGGCCACCACGCGCGCCTGCGCGCCCTGGGCGGCGAGGGCCTGGAGAGCTTCGTCTAATGTCGTGACTGATAGGTAGCTATGCCACATACGTTTGGTGCTCTAATAGGACTGCCTAGTTCGCTTGCTCATGCCGCTTCCACCTCATCCGCGGCCTGCTTCCACTGCATGGGCTGGCCGGTGCCGCCGCGCCGCTGCATGATGATTTCGGCCATCACGCTCACGGCGATCTCTTCCGGTGTTTCGGCCTTTAACTCCAGCCCCATTGGCGCATGAACGTTGGCCAGCCGCTCGGCCGGCACGCCGGCCGCCTCCAGCCGCTTGAGGGCCGTAGCCCAGCGCCGCCGCGAGCCAATCACGCCCAGGTAGGCATGCGGCCGGTCCAGCAGGCGCGGCAGGGCTTCCACATCCAGGGGCATGCCGCGCGTGGGCATGACGATGTAGGTCTCGCGGTTGAACTTGAAGCGCTCGACCAGCTCGCTGACGGGCACCGGCCAATACTCGTCGGCGTCAGGCGCCCACTCGGCGTTGCAGTATTCGGCGCGGTCGTCGGACAGCGCCACGCGGAAGCCGAGCCAATGCGCCAGGTGCACCAGCGCCTGGCCCACGTGCCCGCCGCCGATAATCAACACCGTGGGCAAAGGCTGGATGGGTTCCACGAAAATTTCCACCTCCCCACCGCACACCCCCGGGTCGCCGGCCGCGGGGTTGGCCAGTTGGTAGCTCAGCATTTGGCTCGCGCCATCGCGCAGCGAGCTCTGGGCGGCGCGGATGACGCGGCTTTCCATCTCGCCGCCGCCGACCGTGCCGATAATGCGGCCGTCGGGATAGACCAGCATCTTGCTGCCGGTGTGGCGCGGCACGCTGCCGTGCTCGCGCACAATCGTGCACAGCGCCGCGGTCTCGCCGGCGGCTTCCATCTCGGCCAAGGCAACAAAGACCGAGTAGGTCATCCGAGTAAGCTTAGCATGGCGGGCAGCAACTGCTTCTTGCGGCTGACCAAGTCGGGGGCGTCCAGCGTGCCGTCGGGCAGGCGCTGGAAGGGCAGGTCCTGCAAGCGCGGGGCCTGCCGGCCGGCGACCACCAACCGGCTCGAGCCGCGCACCACATCGGTCACCATCAGCACCGCCAGGCCCAGCCCCTTGGCCTCGGCCAGCGCCTCCAGGCCGACCTGGATCTCGTCCAGGCGCTCGGCCAATTCGTGGCGGCTGGCCACTTCCACCTGCGCGATGCCAAACTTGAAGTCGCTGCCCTCATAAGTCTTGAGGTCCGAGTTCAAGATCGAGTCGATGCTGCGCACGGTTAAGCCTGAGCCGGCCGAAAGCACCGCCTCGCCATAGGCCTCGACGCTGTCAAACGGCAGGGCCGGCGCGCCCAGCGCCCAGGACCCCAAAGCGGCCGCGGCCACGCGGTCGCGGTCGGTGGTGGTAGGGGACCTGAAGACCAGTGTGTCCGCCAGCAGCCCGGCCAGCAGCAGCCCGGCCAGCGGCGCCGGCGCCTTGAGCCCGGCGCCCACAATCCGCTCGGTGACCAGGGTGGACGTGCTGCCCACCGGGTCGACCGTGAAGGGGATGGGGGTGTTGGTGGGCGGATTGCCCAGCCGGTGATGATCGAGCACCTCAATCAGGTCAGCCTCTTCCAAGGCACCCACCGCCTGCCCCGCTTCGTTGTGGTCCACCAGGATAATGCGCAGGCGCGGCGGGTTGAGCACATCGGGCGTGCGGCAGATGCCGAAATACTTGCCGCCATCGTCGGTCACAAAGAAGTCGTCGCGCTCATCGCGCAGCACGCGGCCGCGCGCGTCGCGCACGCGCATGTTTCTTGGAAAGCGCGGCACATCGACATCCATCGCCACCTCGCATGGCACGGCCAGCATTCGCGCCACGGAAATATTGTCCAGGTCCAGCCGCTCATCCATTTGCTGCGACAGGAAACGGAAGACGCTGTCGCCGGTGACCAAACCAAGCGTCTGGCCGGCGCCGTCCACCACGGGCGCGCCCGAGCGGCTGGCCGAGGCCACGGCCCACGCCTCGCG
>CAYUYN010000086.1:0-12499 GCA_964449185.1 uncultured Anaerolineales bacterium
AAACGCCCGAGCGGCTTCAGCCATCGCTTGGGCGTTTTCGTCGCTTTTGGCTATTGAGGTGGCGAGGAATGGATTTGAACCATCAACCAAGGGCTTATGAGCACTCGACTACGCCGAAAAGTCCCTTGGGCGTGTTTCGGGCCGGTCACGACCAACGTACATGGCTGTGTACCAGTTTTTGGACGACCGATCCCTTGGTCGTCTGGCCTGATACCCAGACCATAACCAGCCGCCTTCCCTCGCCTGATTTGTTATGGGGACAGACCATAGCTTGTATTGAAATGTTCAGGCCACAGCCAGCATGCACCTTGGTGCTGTCGGTGATAAGTATAGGCCATAACAAACGCTGCGCAAAGAGGTCTTATGCCATCGCTGATGTCAGACCGGGCGAAATGGGCTTTGAGTAACGAACCCGGCATCTGCGGGTTATGAGCCCCAATCCTGAATCCATTAAGAAAACAGCGCCAATCGCAATGATTGGCCAGCTTTAGTAGCGGGGGTGGATTTGAACCACCGGCCTCCGGGTTACCCAGCACCTGCGGTCTGGGCAGGTTTGAGTTGCTATCCTGCAACCCATATTTTTGACCTCCGGGCCACGCGAAATTCCGTGGCCCGGTGCTATTCAGTTGCCACGAACCTGGAACGGTACGTTACGCCTATTCTACACAGCTCGAATCCTGAAATCAAGCCCCAGATTTGATTAGTCGTAGCGTCCGGAGCCGGCCTGGGACCAACACCCACCGAGCTGCCTACATGGATGAGCCGCCGAGGCTCAGTTACTGGCTAGCCGGCCAGTCACCCGCCGCGAGCTGCCGATACAGGCTGGATGTAGCACGGAGCCAGAGCGGTTAGCCCCCTGACGCCTCTGATACCAATCAACAGCCTGGTCCAGGTCGAAGGTCTGGACCACAAAGGTGGTCGACAGTCCGTCCGCACGCAAGGCACCAATGCTCAAGCCTACACCATGCGGTCCGATGGCCTAGATAATGCTCCCAAATGTCCTGGCGCGAGTGTTGGAAAGAAACAGCCACCCGACGGCTCTGTCCCGGATGTCCTCTTGGTGAGCCGCGCAGGCTCGAACCCGTCTCCCTGTGCCTAAATAGCACCGGGGCACCGGCTACAAGCACCCGTCCGTAAATGACGCATTCGCGTACAGGTGCTTGGTGATTCTGAACCCCAAATTGGCACTAATCACCAGTTATTCAGTTTTCGAAAGGAACGCTGTTTTCCGCTGGATTCTCGCGGATTCTGCTGTTGGCGCAGATTCACAAAAGCGCAAGAAAGGCGCTACGTCAACGGCTGGACAAAAGCACTTGTCCACGAATACAACGTCGACTGCTGTTATTGGAAATGGAACGTCGCACCCGAGTTTACTCATTCGCCTATAATTGCCTCCATTGATTGAGGACCATCCCAGCTAGGCATAGGCCGCGATTCGATCACGACACCCTGATGAAACCTCGCTTCGGTCTACGCTATGTCGTTGAAGTTGTGGTCCTTGCCGCGGTCTACCACCTCGTCGCGCGACTGGCGCTGCAGCTGGCATACGTTCAAGCGAATACCACGCCCGTCTGGCCGCCGTCGGGCATTGCGCTGGCGGCGCTGCTCCTGCTAGGTATGCGCTATTGGCCGGGCATTGCCCTCGGGGTAGTGGGTGGATCGCTGCTGACCGGCGCGCCGCTTCCCATGGCTCTGGGGCTGGGACTGGGAAACACGCTGGAAGCCCTAGCCGGCGCCTACTTGCTCGAACACTTCGTTGGCTTCCGGCTCCAGCTCGATCGCATCCGAGACGTAGTAGGTCTAGCGATAGGCGCCGCGGTCAGCGCCGCCATTAGCGCGACAATCGGTGTCACCAGCTTGCAACTGGTCTTCGGAACCGCAGCCGCCCCATTCTTTACGTTGTGGACAACGTGGTGGGTGGGCAACCTGCTCGGGATGCTGGTCGTCACCTCGTTTCTCGTTGTTTGGGCCACACATTACCGCAAAGCACTTGAGCGAGGCTTTGTGCTGGAGGGTGTCGCCTTCATGGCCATGCTGATTCTGGTCAGTGGGTTCATTTTCCAGAACTGGAGTGGCTCGAATATCGCACATGAGGCGCTGATCTATGTGATCTTCCCCTTTGCGATCTGGGCCGCGCTGCGCCTGGAGCAGATTGGCGCGGTCACGGCCGTTCTGGTCGTTTCCGGCATTGCCATCTGGGGCACGGTGCACGGCTCTGGCCCATTCTCAGGGGTATCGCTCAACTATAGCTTGGTGCTGCTGCAAACCTTCACGGGCGTCGTCGCGCTGACGTCGCTGACCCTGGCAGCCTCCGCGTCCGAGCGCCGGCTGGCCGAACAAGCGCTGAACCGGCGCGTGACCGAGCTCGCAGCGCTGAACGACGCCTCCAAAGAGTTCCTGGGCAATCTGGACACAAGCGCGCTCTACGAGTCCATTTGCCGGCTGGTCGTGACGCGTTTGGGTTTCGCGGCGGCCTGGCTGGACATGGCCGCCGCAGAGCAAAGCGCAGGCGGCGCTGCGTTCAGCGATCCGGCTGGGGGGCTGGATGTCACAGCCGTCCTCCGGCAGCCTGCCGTCCTCCAAAACAGCCAGAGGGCTCGCCAAAGCGGCAACCGCTGCCAGGTTGACCTCGGTACTGGCGTGCGGAACGAGAGCAAGCAGGTGGACTCTCCACCGGTGCCCGTCGCCGTCACGGCCCTGCCCCTGGTTTACGGCGGCAAAGACATCGGTGTGCTCAACGTGGCTGGCAAGCCTGGCGAGGCGTTGGCCCGCGAGCAGGAGCTTCTGCTGGAGTCCTACGCCAACCTGGCCGTGGT
The DNA here is from genome assembly GCA_964449185.1 of uncultured Anaerolineales bacterium. Taxonomy (GTDB): domain Bacteria; phylum Chloroflexota; class Anaerolineae; order Anaerolineales; family UBA6663; genus CAYUYN01. The sequence continues at coordinate 2,817 of CAYUYN010000086.1, forward strand.
GGCCATCGAGAACTCGTGGCTCTTCGATCAGGTCCGCCTGGGCAACGAGCAATTACACGCGCTTTCGCAGCGCCTGATTGGCCTCCAGGAACAGGAGCGAGCCCATCTCTCGCGTGAGCTGCATGACGAGGCCGGGCAGATCCTGTCGGCGCTGATGGTGCGCCTGAGCCTGCTCGAACGTGAAACCGAAGCGCCGAGCCAATGGCGCGAGCAAATCGCCGAGCTCAAGCAAACCATCATCGGGGTGCTCAACAACCTGCATACCCTGGCCGTGAAACTACGGCCCGCCAGTCTCGACCACGTCGGGCTGGTCACCGCCTTGCAGCAATACGTGACGGATTTTGGCAACGAACACAGCTTGACGGTGCAGCTTGATGCCCTCGAGATCCACAACCTGCGGCTGCCCGCCGATACCGAGACCGCGCTCTTCCGGATTGTGCAGGAATCGCTGACCAACGTCGTCCTACACGCGCGGGCCAGCCGCGTGGACATTCTGCTCAACCAGCGCAATGGCTGCGTGGCGGTGACCGTCGAGGACAACGGTGTCGGCTTCGATCCGGCGGCTGTTGTCAGGGAGAACCGACTGGGCCTTTTTGGAATGCGCGAAAGAGTCGAAATGCTGGGCGGCTCGATGTCGGTCGAGAGTGCGCCCGGCAAAGGAACAGCGATCTTTGTGGAGGTACCCTATGGCGATACGCGTGCTGATCGCCGATGACCACGCCGTGGTGCGGGCCGGCCTGCGCACACTGATCGCCGGCGAGGCAGGCATGGAACTGGTGGGCGAGGCCACCGGTGGCGAAGACGCCCTGGTCATGGCCTGCGCCCTGAACCCGGATGTAGTGGTGTTGGACCTCAGCATGCCCGACATGGACGGCCTCGAAGCGACGCGGCGCATTAAGCATGAGAAGCCCGAGGTCCGCATCCTGATCCTGACCGTCCATGAAGACGAAGCACTCCTGCGCGAAGCCATTCGCTCTGGCGCTTCCGGCTACATTATCAAGCACGCGGCCGAAGCGGAACTGGTCTCGGCCATCCACACGGTCGAGATCGGCGAGATTTACGTGCATCCCAAGATGATCCGCGCACTCGTGGCGGCGCCCGAGGAGGCCAAGCCGGCGGCGACGACGGGCAACGCCCCGCGTGATGTCCTGACTCCCCGTGAGACTGACGTACTGCGGCTGTTGGTCCAGGGTTACACCAATCGCCAGATCGCCGAGGAGCTGTCACTCAGTGTGCGCACCGTAGAGGGCCATCGCAGCAACCTGACCGAAAAGCTGGGCCTGCATAGCCGGGTCGAACTGGTGCGTTACGCGCGCGAGCACGGCTTGCTCAACCCTAAAGAGTAACTCACTGGCCCAATAGCTCCGGCGTACCAAGACCCCCGTGGAAACTACGGGGGTCTTTTCATTTCGATCCCCGTAACTTATACGCACATCAATCCGGCCAAAACACCAAGTAAATACGCTTCCGCAACGGCACCGTTTGACTATAGTGAAAGATGGCGCAAGGCATCATGCCCAGCCGCCCACGCACCGAGCCACAGGATGACGAAGTCCCCGGTCCCCGAGCGCACCGAGCTCACCCCGCTGCTGACCATGCGCGGCATCTGCAAGCGCTTCCCAACTGTCCTGGCCAACGACCAGGTGGACTTTGACATCTATCCCGGCGAAGTCCACGCCCTGCTTGGTGAGAATGGCGCCGGCAAGAGCACGCTGATGAAGATCCTGTACGGCTTTTACCAGGCCGACAGTGGTCAACTCCTGCTGCGCGGCCAACCGGTGCAAATCCGTTCGCCGCAGGACGCCCGCCGCGCGCAGATCGGCATGGTTTTTCAGAGCCTGAACCTAATCCCGGCCATGTCGGTGGCTGAGAATATCGCCTTGTTCATGCAGGATCTGCCCGCGATCTACGACCCGCACGTGGTTCGGCAGCGGATCTCACTCCTGTCGAAACAATACGGATTGGTGGTAGACCCTGACGACTTAGTATCACAGCTTTCGATCGGTGAACAGCAGAAGGTCGAGATCCTCAAACTTCTGCTCTCCGATGCCCGGCTGCTGATCCTGGATGAGCCCACGCGGGTGCTAGCGCCGCACGAGATCGAGGCACTCTACGACATCCTGGCACGCCTACGCGGGGACGGCTACTCCATCGTGCTGATCACCCACAAGATGAAGGATGTGCTCCGCTGCGCCGACCGCATCACTGTGCTGCGCGCCGGTCGCGTCGCCGGCACGTTGCCAGCGCAGGCGGTCACCGAAGCCAGCCTGGTGGCACTGATGTTTGAGAAGACCGTGGCAGGCACGACGGAGCGCGCCAACCGTCCGGTCCAGGCGGCGACGGAGCCGGTGTTGGAGCTGAGACAGGTGGAAACGCGCGGCGAAGGCGCGACCGCCAGCTTGAAGGCTATCAACCTCGCGATCGGCCAGGGCGAAATCGTGGGCGTGGCCGGGATTTCGGGCAACGGCCAGCGCGAACTGGGCGATGTGGTGCTCGGCATTGAACCGGTTGCGCGCGGCCAGAAGCGCTGGCTCGGGCAGGAGTGCACGCGCTGGTCGGTCGGGGCGCTGCGGCGCGCGGGCGTCAGCTTCATCCCCGAAAACCCGCTGACCATGGCCACAGTACCCTTCATGACGGTGCTGGAAAACATGGCGCTGGGCGGCGCCTGGCGCTACGCGCGACGTGGCGGCTTGTGGGTGGACTGGCAGGCTGTCCACCACGACCTGCGCGCGGCCCTGGCCCAGTTTGGGTTTTCATTCTCGCCCTACGTCCTGGCGCGCTCGCTGTCGGGCGGCAACCTGCAGCGCGTGATCATCGCCCGCGAAATGGTGCACCGGCCCAAGCTCATCATCGCTTCTTATCCGACCAGCGGCCTGGACGTGCAGAGCGCCACGATCGCCCGCCAGGCGCTACTACAGGCCCGCAACGACGGCGCCGGGGTGCTGCTCATCTCGGAAGACCTGGAAGAACTCATCTCGCTCAGCGATCGGTTGATCGTGCTGTTCGGCGGGGCCATCGTGGGCGAGTTCAAGCCGGCCGAGACCGATCCTTACACGGTGGGCCACCTGATGACTGGCTCACGAGGAGAAGTACAACCTGGAGGCCGCCCATGACGGACCAGGCCCGACCACGACCGCGAGCGGCCTTCCTGCAATCGGGACCGGTGCAGGTGGTGGTCCGCTACGTGGTGATCTTTGCGGTGGCGTTCTTGCTGTTTGGACTGATCTTGTGGCTGGCCGGCCGGCACCCGGTGGAGGCCATTCGCGATACGCTGGTTTACACGCTGGGCACGAGCACCGGCTTTTCCGAGGTCATCGTGCGGATGATCCCCCTGCTCTTTACGGCCATTGCCGTGGCCTTGCCGGCGCGTGTCATTCTCATCAATGTCGGCGCAGAGGGCCAGCTCTACATCGGCGCGCTGTGTGCCGCCGCCACAGCCCTGGCGCTGCCGTCCTGGCCGGCCTGGGCGCTGCTGCCGCTCATGATGGCGGCCGGCTGCGCGGGAGGCGCGGCATGGGCGCTACTGCCCGTGCTGCTGCGGGTGCGCGGGCTGGCCAATGAGACCATCAGCACCCTGCTCCTGAACTACGTGGCACCGGCCATCGTGTCGTTCTTCGTCTACGGGCCGCTGCGCGCCCGAGGCGTGGCCAGCGCGCCCCAGACGCCCGACTTCTCGGCCGCGGCGCGGCTGCCGACCTTATTCGACACCCGCATCCACCTGGGCCTGCTGGTGGCCCTGCTGGTGCTCGCGATCTACTGGTACGTGATGAAGTATACCCGCTGGGGGCTGGAGATGCGGGCGGTGGGCGGCAACCCGCAGGCCGCGCGGCGCAACGGCATTGCCGTGGTCCGTTACCTGATCCTCGCCATGTGCATTGGCGGGGCCATCGCCGGCCTGGCGGGCATGTCGGAAATCTCCGGCATCCACGGCCGGCTGCGGCCCAACTTTTCGCCCGGCTTTGGATTTGTCGGGTTCCTGATCAACTGGCTGGCCAACGGCCACCCCCTGGGCATCCTGGTCATGTCGTTTGTCATCGCCATCCTGACGTCCGGCGGCGACATCCTACAGCTCAAGCAAGACCTGCCGTACGCGGTGCTGAACATCCTGCTGGCTATCACCCTATTTGTTGTGCTGGCCCGGCCCACGCTATTCGAAAGGAAGCGAGGATGAGCCTGCTGGCGCTGGTAGGCGTCCTCTCGGGCGCCGTCTTTTCGGGCGCGTCGCTCCTGTACGCCACTCTGGGCGAGGTCGTGGGCCAGCGCTCCGGGATTGTGAACCTGGGCCTGGAAGGCGTCATGCTGGTCAGCGCCGCTACGGGCTTTGGCGTCACGGCCGCCACCGGCAACCCGATCCTGGGCATCCTGGCCGCCATGCTGGCCGGCGGCCTGACCAATTTGCTGTTCGGTTACCTGGTGATCACGCGCCGCGCCAACCAGCTGGCTAGCGGCCTGGCCACCATGTTTTTCGGCTTCGGCCTCAGCGCCCTGATCGGCGCGCCCTACGTCGGCGAAGTGATCACTAGCCTGCCCCGGCTGGCGCTGCCGGGAATGGCGGCGCTGCCGCGCCAGTATGCGGCGCTCTTGCAGTTTGACGCGCTCATTTACCTGGCGCCGTTCGTGGCCGGGGGCGTGTGGTTCCTGCTCTTCCGCACCCGCTGGGGCCTGGGCCTGCGCGCCGTGGGCGAAAACGCCGACGCCGCCTACGCGGCTGGCCGCAACCCTTACCGGCTGCGCTACCAGGCGCTCTTCCTGGCCGGCGCCCTGGCCGGCTTGGCGGCCGCCCACCTGTCGATCGTGTACACGCGCACCTGGAAGGAGTTTATGACCGCCGGGCGCGGCTTTATCGCCGTAGCCCTGGTCATCTTCTCGAAGTGGCACCCGCTGCGGGCGATCGCCGGCGCGCTGCTCTTTGGCGGCGCCGTGTCATTCCAACTGCTGCTGCAGGCCATGGGCGTGAACATCTCGCCCTTCTTCCTAGATGCCCTGCCCTATGTGCTGACCCTGGTGGTGCTGATGATCTGGGGCGGCGCCCGCAAGCATTCGGCACCCGCCAGCCTGGGCCGGGTGTACCAAGGCACCGAGTAGACATGCCCGTTCCGAAAAGTCAGAGGAGGTCGCCGATCAATATCAATCGTCTTTCACGGTCACCTGATCAGTTGGGTATCATCGGAGCAAAGGAGAGAAGAATGAAGCGACCGACCCGATTCGTCACACTGCTCGTCACAGCAATTGTCGGGGCGATGCTGCTCGCGGCCTGCGCGCCGACCCCGGCCGCGCCCACCGCACAACCCACCAGCGCGCCCACCACGGCGCCCGTCGTGGAACCCACCTCGCCGCCGGCGGCTGAGGAACCCTGCCTGGTCATCGGCGCGCTCTATGTCGGCACGGTCACCGATGCCGGCTTCAACCAGGCCATGCACGACAGCCTGATGGAAGTGAAGCAGAATATCCCGTGCGTCAACATCATCGAAGCCGAAAACATCCCCGAAGGACCCGAGGCTGAGGTGACGATGCAGACCATGATCGACCAGGGGGCCAAGCTGATCTTCCCGACCAGCTTCGGCCACCAGGAGCCGGCGTTCGCCCTGGCCGAGAAGAACCCGGACGTGATCTTCGAGCACGTAGGCGGCTACATGATGAGCGGCAACTTCGCCAACTTCTTCGGCAAGCCGCCGGAAACGTTCTACATCATGGGCGCGGCCGCCGGCCTGGTGACGAAGTCCAACAAACTGGGCTTTATCGGCGCCTTCCCCATCGGCTGGAGCGTGACCTTCATCAACGCCTTCACCCTGGGAGCGAAGTCGACCAACCCGGACGCCGAGACCATCGTCACCTGGAACTTTAGCTGGTCCGACTCCGCTAAGGAAGCGGCGGCCACCGACGCCCTGATCAACCAGGGGGTGGACGTGGTCACGATGCACGTGGACTCGCCCACGACCATCATCCAGACGGCCGAGTCGCGCGGTGTGTACTCGATCGGCTACCAGTCGCTGGCGGCGCAGCAGTTCGCGCCCGAGTACTGGCTGTCGGGTGTGGGCTTCACCTTCGGCGATACCATGACGTGGCTAACGCAGAACGTCATTGACGACAAGTGGGAGCCAATCTTCCTGCGCTGCGGCGTGGCCGATGGCTGCATGCAGATCGCCCCGTTCGGCCCGAAGGTGCCGCAGGCCGCGAAGGACAAGGCGGCCGAGCTGTTGGACAAGCTGGAAGCGGGTGAGTTGGCCGTGTTCGCAGGTCCAATCGTGGACCAGGAAGGCACCGAGCGCGTGCCGGCCGGCGGCACACTCAGCGATGAAGAATTGGGCAACGTGGACTGGTTCGTGGAAGGCGTCATTGGCAGCCCCAAGTAAGCGCAAGCGACAGGGGTAGTGCCCAATCCGGGTGCCGGCGAGGCAAGCCACCCCTTGCCTCGCCGGCAGGCCCGGTGCCAGAGCGGGGAGTGCGTCGGGAGGACGTTGACTTGGACATCAAGCAGAAGATCGAAGCCGCCAACCAGCAGGCTTTGCAGCGTATGCTGGACGCCGACCCGGTGCTGGTGGACATCGCCCCCGCCGGGGAAGTGATCCCCGGCATGCGCGACCGGTTGATCACGCACGCCGGCCCGCCCATCGCCTGGGACCATATGAGCGGGGCGCAGCGCGGCGCCGTCATCGGGCAGGTGCTGTATGAGGAATGGGCGAAGACACCCGAAGAAGCCGAGGCACTGCTGAGCGCCGGTGAGATCACCCTGGAGCCCAACCACCAACACGACGCCGTCGGGCCGATGGCGGGCACCATTTCTCAAAACAGCTGGGTTTACGTGGTCGAAAACCGAGCCCATGGCAACCGCGCCTTCTGCCGCCAGGTAGAGGGCATGCAGCAGTTTGGCGACTACAGTGACAAAGCGCTGCAGGGTCTGCGCGACTGGCGTGATGTGCTGGCACCATCGCTGCGGGCCGCGCTTAAGTGTGAAGGTGAGCTGCCGCTGATGCCTATCATCGCTCAAGCGCTGCAGATGGGTGACGAGCTGCACAATCGCCACAGCGGCGCCTCGGCGCTGTTTGGCAACGCCATGGCCGTGGGCCTGGCCAAAGCCGACATCCCCCGCCAGCATCAGATTGCCACGCTGTACCTGCTGAAGAACCATAACCTTATCTTCCTAGGGATCGCCATGGCCGCGGGCAAGGCCATCGCCGACCCAGCCCGGGACGTGGAATACAGCACTCTGGTGACGGCCATGTGCCGCAACGGCACCGAGTTTGGCATCCGTGTGAGCGGGCTGGGCGACACGTGGTTCACCGCGCCCGCGCCCGTGGTGGAGGGGCTGTATGTGCCCGGCTTTTCGGCGCAGGATGCCGGGCTGGACATGGGCGATTCGGCCATCACCGAAACCGTTGGCTGGGGCGGCTTTGTGCTGGCCGGCGCCACTGGCATCCTGCCGCTAGTGGGCGGCACGCCGGATGAGGCCTTTGCCTATACGCGCGAGATGCGCACCATCACGGTCGGCGCGCACCCGATCTATAAGCTGCCGGTCCTGGGCTTCGAAGGCGCGCCTATTGGCATTGATATCCGCAGGGTGATCCAGACCAACAGCACACCTATCATCGACACCGCCATCGCCCACAAGAACCCCGGCCATCCCAAGATCGGCGGCGGGCTCGTGCGGGCGCCCATGGAATGCTTCAAGAAGGCCCTGGTCGCCTTCGGACAACGGTATGCGGGCAAATAAGGGTGCGGGAAGCCTGATCCCGCACGGAAATTGACGCGAGGGACAATGGCCGCTGGTTACGTGATCCGCAAAGGGCAGTACTACGACTCGGTGTTTCTCATGCGCGTTGCCAGCCTGCTGGGCGCCGAGCCCGGCGTGCAGCAAGCGGCGGCAGTCATGGCGACGCCGGCGAACAAGGAACTTCTGGCCGACGTCGGCCTGTCTGGCGGGGAGCTGGACGCAGCCGGCGCCAACGACCTCGTCGTCAGCGTGATTGCCAACGACGAGACCCTCGTCAAGCGGCTCCTGGCCGGCCTCGAAGAGCGGCTGCAAGGGCTGGCTGGCGCCGCCAAGCCGGCCGATTACCGAAGCGTGGGCGAGGCCGCCGCGGCCAACCCGCAAACCAACCTGGTCGTCATTTCCGTGCCCGGCGACTACGCGGCCCGCGAGGCGCGCCTGGCACTCGAGCAGGGCAAGCATGCGTTCGTGTTCAGCAGCAACGTGCCGCTTGAGCAGGAGGTAGAGCTCAAGCAGCTGGCGCGTGAGCGCGGCCTGCTGGTGATGGGACCGGACTGCGGCACCAGCCTAATCGCCGGCCAGGGCATTGGTTTTGCCAATGTGGTGCGGCGCGGGCCAATCGGCGTCGTGGGCGCGTCGGGCACGGGGATCCAGGAGTTCACCAGCCTGGTGCACCAGGCCGGCAGCGGCATCTCCCACGCGATCGGCACCGGCAGTCACGACCTCTCCGACGCGGTGGGCGGCATCACCAGCCTAATGGCCTTCGAGGCACTAGAAGGCGATGTGGGCACGCGCCTCATCGCCATCGTTTCGAAGCCAGGTGAGCCGGCGGCGCTGAGCAAGCTGCAGGCGCGCATCGCGGTGTCGAGCAAGCCGGTTGTGGGCTGCTTTCTGGGACTGGAGCGGCGCCTGGAAGGCCTTGGACCGCACTTCCACCAGGCTGACACGATTGACGAAGCGGTGGCGATGGCACTGGCGCACAGCAACAGCGAGCCTAGCCGACCCAGCCAGGGTTCCAGCGCGCAGACAGGCAGCCCGCGGAGCACGCGGCCAGGCTGGCGCCCCGAGCAGCGCTACCTGCGTGGAATCTTTGCCGGGGGTACTCTCTGCTACCAGGCGCAGCAGATTCTGCAGCGAGCCGGCATCCCAGTCTATTCAAACGCACCACTCGATAAGCGCTACCGGCTTGAGAACGTGGGGTTGAGCCTGGAGCATACGCTCCTAGATCTAGGTGACGACGCCTTTACCCGCGGCAAGCCGCACCCGATGATCGACGCCACCCAGCGCCGCAAACGCCTCCTGGCCGAAGCCGAAGATCCCGAAGTGGCCATTCTGCTCGTGGACTTCATCCTCGGGCAGATGGCCTCACCCGACCCCGTGGGCGATCTGGTCGAGGCGCTGCGGATGGCAATGGACAGGGCCGCGCGGCGCGGCGGCGGCTTGACCGTGGTGGCTTCCATTTGCGGCACGGACCGGGATCCGCAAGGCCTCGAACGCCAGCGGGCGATGCTGGAGCAAGCTGGCGCGGTTGTGTATCCTAGCAACGCGGCGGCAACTCGATATTGCGCTGAGTTGTTGCTGGCCCAGCCGGGAGGAAACAATGGACGCTAAGGTAAGCGACCTGCTGGCCGGCCCGGTCGTGGTGATTAACGTCGGCGTTCAGGACTTTGGCACCGCCCTGGAAGACCAGGGAGTCACCGTCGTCTATGTGAAATGGTCACCGCCGGCGGGCGGTGACCAGGAAATGCTCGACCTGCTCGATCAATTGCTCTGAGTGCCGCCGCGCACTCCACAACGCATGTTTTGCGCTACGAAACCCAACACCCGCCAAAAGGCGGGTGTTCGGTTTCGTTCCTTATGAGCCGCCGGCGACTTGAACGCCGAACCCGATGCTTAAGAGGCACCTGCCCTTCGAAACAGTTGAGTCTGGCATTAGGGGGCGATACTATAGGAACCTCTGACCTGCATGTTATTA
>CAYUYN010000087.1:0-12474 GCA_964449185.1 uncultured Anaerolineales bacterium
GGCGCTGCCACCGGATTGACGGGCGGGGAGCCATCGCGGCGACCGATCTGGACGCTGTGACTGAACACCTGGACGCAGAGGCCTTACGGCTGTGGCTACGCGACCCGAAGCGGGTTGATCCAGATACGGCGATGCCCAATCTGCGCCTGTCCGATCCAGAGACTGATGCGATCGTCGCCTACCTAAGCGACTTTCGTTAGCCGTGATGACTTCCGAATTGCCACACGCCGAAGCCGCTGGGCGCACCATTGAGGTTACCTCATGACATCACTGGCTGAACTTTTGGATGCTTCCGCCGCCTTGCACCGCCACCTGTGCCCACGCCAGGTACTTGGGGTGCGTATGGGCCTCCTGGCAGCCGAGGTCCTTGGTCTGGACTTGCCGCAGACTGATAAGCGGCTGCTCACGATCATCGAGACGGATGGCTGCGCGGCGGATGGAATTTCGGTGGCCACGGGCTGCTGGGTGGGCCGGCGCACCCTGCGGGTGGAAGACTACGGCAAGGTGGCGGCCACATTCGTGGACACACAGACCGGGCGGGCCGTCCGCATTGCACCCCGTAGTGATATCCGGCAGCGCGCCCGCGACCAGGCGCCCGAGGCTCGCAACAAATGGGAAGCGCAGCTGCTCGGCTACCAACGCCTGCCGCCCGAAGCGCTCCTGACAGTGGTGCCCGTTCGGCTCAAGATGCCGGTCGCCCAGATCGTCAGCCGAGCTGGCTGCAAAGTCGTCTGCGACGTTTGCGGTGAAGAAGTCATGAATGAGCGCGAAGTGTTGCGCGATGGCTTAACATTGTGCCAATCGTGCGCCGGGGACAGCTACTACCTCGTTTCGCTTGAGATCGCCGCGTCCCTCCCCTTGGCGGAGTGCCTGGCCTGACAAGACCCACGTCCCGGCGGTCACCGCGGACAATTAATCCACGCGGTGAGTGACGTGCATGCCTCGCGTGGCAGTCCCGGCTCGCTGGGGCTGTGCGCCTAGTTCCCCACCCAAATACGCGGCCGCCGCGACCACCATCACGGCCGCCATCCCCACCAACGCCAGCTCGTAGCTCTGCCCAGCAGCGGTGGCAGCCACCGAGACACCGGCGCTGAGCACAAACGCCGCCGTGAGGAGCCAGAATGACGCGCTGCGCACCACCTCCCGCGGTGGACGCTGGACTGGCGTTGGCGCTAGGCCGCTACGCTTGATGGGCAGCTCGCCGTCTGGAGTAAGGCCAAGGTCTTCCGGACGTCGCCGCAGTACGAGCCCATGCGGCGGCACCGTGACCACCAGCAGCACCTGTGCCAGCAGCAGCTCTTGGCGGGCGGCCGCTTGACCGCAGACACGTTGGCCGCAGCCGCTAACTCCACCGGCTGGCTAACCGCGGCGTTGTGCAGACCGCCCAGGCTGATGACGACAGGCTCGGCCTGGGCTGGCGAGCAGCCGGCGGCTTGGCCCGCAGCCTCAGCTGCGGGGCCACCAGCTGCTTTCCTGGGCCGCCGTGCCGGCGGTGACGGCCGCCGGCGAGAAACACGCCAGAGCGTCGCCGTCCTCATCGCCTCGCCGCGATTGGAACGACAGACACCCGCTTCGGGCAGCACCAACTCGATCTGCTACTCCATGCCAACAGGCCAAAAGCCACTCACTAACGCAGGCAGATTATATAGACAAACGTCTATACGTCAATTGCCTATATGCAAGCAGATACTCCCGAATCGACTATAATCAATCCAAATTGAACTAATATGATTTGGATCTATCCATGACCTCCGTTGCCCAGCCTCCCATCATTATCAAACTGCTCGCGGACGACATACGTTGGCGGATTGTCCTGGCCCTGGCCCGTAGCGACCGGCGCGGCCGTGAACTCGGGCAGCTAATACGCCGGCCCCAAAACCTCGTTTCCTATCACCTGCGGCAACTGCTCAAACACAAGCTGATTGGCGAACGCCGCAGCGCAGCGGATGGCCGCGAAGTTTACTTCAGCCTGCGACTGGAGGCTTTGCAGCGGCTGTATCTGGAAACGGGCCAGGCGCTACACCCAGCGCTCGGCAACCCGGTACCAGCCGAGGAAACGGCGGCTTCGGGTGGCATACCTGTGCGCGTGCTCTTCCTCTGCACCCACAACAGCGCACGCTCGCAGATGGCGGAGGCCATCGCACGCCATCTTAGCAAAGGACAAATCGACGTTCACAGCGCCGGCAACGAACCCAGTGAGATTCACCCGCTGGCCCGTCAGGCCATGGCCGAGCGTAGTATCCCCATGGAAGGCCAGCGCGCCAAGCACCTCTCCGAAACCGAAGGGGAGCATTTTGACTACATTGTCACGGTGTGCGACCTGGCTCGGGAAGCCTGCCCGGTGTTCCCGGGCGATCCCGAGCAGATTCATTGGAGTTTCGCGGATCCTTGCGCCGTGACCGGTCAGGACGCCCGCGAGCGGGCGTTTAATAGGACCGCGACCGAGCTCGCAACCCGCATCAACAACCTGCTGCTGCTCATCAATCGGAAACACAAGGAAGGGACAAAATCATGAAGCTGGCCATCATTTCCGATATTCATGCCAATCTCCACGCCCTCGAGGCGGTTTGGCCTGACCTGGAACGCCAGGCGCCCGATAGCGTCATGTGCCTGGGTGACCTGGTGGGCTACGGCGCGTATCCGAACGAGGTCATCGACTTCGTGCGCGAGCGCAACGTGCCGGTGCTGATGGGCAACTATGATGATGGGGTTGGCTTCGACCGCGACGATTGCGGTTGCGTTTACAAGGACCCGACCGACCATGCGCTGGGCCAGCAGAGCTTGTTTTGGACGCGCGAACGGGTGACGCCCGAGCGGAAGGAGTACCTGCGCACACTACCGTTTGACCGCCGCGAGCATATCGGCGACCGCGAGGTGCTGTTCGTCCACGGCAGCCCGCGCAAGATCAACGAGTACGTCTATGAAGACCGACCAGAGTCCGTGTTCAAGAACATCGCCCGCGTGGCGAACGCCGACGTACTCTTCTTCGGGCACACCCACCTTCCCTATCAGAAGCAGGTCGACCGGACGCTGTTCGTCAACACCGGCTCGGTCGGCAAGCCGAAGGATGGGGATCCGCGTGCCGGTTATGTATTGGCTGACTTTGGCGAAACCCTGAACATCACTATCCGGCGCGTTGAATACGACGTGGCGGCTGCGGCCCAAGCTGTTCGTGAGTCGGACCTGCCCGCGCACTTTGCTACGCTGCTCGAGACCGGCGGTCGGGCGCTCATTACGGCGTGATAAGGGTGGGCTGGAGGCGCAACGGGAGCTGAGACGCCGCTAACACCTGGATCTGCAATGACGCCCCCGTCAAAGTGCCTTAGCCCGGTTCTGTCACTGCGTTCCTTTGCTCCAAAGCGGACCTTAAGCTGAAGCCAACCACCGCCGCCAACACCAGGCCGCTACCCACCCATTGGGCGGGCTGCAGGGTCTCACCCAAGAGCACATACGCTCCGCCCAAGGCAAAGAGTGGCACCAAGTTGATAAAGGCGCCGGCTTCACTGGCCCGCACCCGCTGCAGCCCTGCCAGAAAAAACCAGAACGCCAGGCCGTAGTAAATAACCCCCGAAACGACGGCCAGCAGCCATGCTTCCAAAGGGATTTGCTTCAGCCCGTCTACGGTCACATGTCGCAGCTCAAGGGGCCAGATGACCAACCCCCAGAGCAGCGCCAGGCTCTGTTGGAGCGCCACGGCCAACAGCGGGCGAACGCCATCCCCCACCCGCCGCGCCAGAACGGTGTAGAGCGCGCAGCACCCCACCCCGGCCAAGATCAAGGCGTTGCCCGCGACCTGGCCAGCACCGGCGAATCCGGGCCCCACCACCAGGCCGACACCCGCAGCAGCGAGGCCGCCCAGCATCAGAAAGCTCGTGGTCAACCGCTCACGCAGTATGAGCCAGGCCAGGCCAACGATGAGCAACGGCTCCATGGCCCACAACAGCGCCGACATGCTCGCGGTCGTCAAGGACAGCCCGATCAGGCTGAGGGTGTACGACACACCTGGGTTGAGCCAGCCCAACAGGCTGACCGGCAAGAGTTCTCGGCTCCAACGCCAAGGGACGCGCTGCAGGCGCAGGACCAGCCACAGCAGCCCGAGACTGGCGCTCAATTGTGTGACCAGGAGGGTCAGCGGCGGGAGATGAGCTAGCGCACCTTTGCTGAGCACGGTGCCCAGGCCCCAGCAGGCCGCGGCGCATACGAGGAACGCCAGGGGGATGGCGTTGGAAACGCGGGTAGACATGGTTCCACTCCTTTGACGAAAAGTTTGGCCAAGACAATAACTGCGTTGCATCGGCGACCTTCCATCGGGTCGCCGATGCTCGGGGTATTCGTCAGGCAGGCTCTTCGTCGTCGCAGCACGCGTAACTGGCTGCGCGGAGTGGTGCTAACAATTTCTGCTCAGACCTCCTTTCAGTTGAACTTTACAACCAGCTCTTCGCCTCGGCAAGCCGGCCGCTTAAGTGCGGTTGTGCGCATCCGCATCTGCATGGCTGTCGAGCGATGGTTGCGCGTTGTGCCCTAAGAGATTACTGACCGCGCAGCGATAGCGGCGATACTAGTTTCGCCTCGTGGGCGGCCGAGACTTCGAGCTTGCGTGGGGTCAGCGGGTAACCGTCTACGCTGAGGGCCGCCAGCGCCAGCTCGGGGTCAACCACTCGCTCGCCCGCAACTATCCGCGGAAGCGCTTTGGCCAATTCGGCAGCCGGTGCATCTTTGAGCAGGAACCCGGCGGCGCCGACTTCCATGACCTAACGTAGGCCAAGGCCAGCGGAAGTGATGCCAGTCACGATTTGGGTTGAATAGCTCAACGTGGCTTCAAAGGTGACATCTGCCACAGCTGGCTTGGCCAACGCGGAGTGTCCGCACAAGGGCTTATATGTTGCTTGCTCATCGTGGCAGCGGGTCGAGCAACAGCGAGGATAAACGATAGGAACCTAAGACCTGCGGATCCTAGGTTCCTACCCTAAAACCGTTAAGAAAACACCGCCAATCGCAATGATTGGCGGTGTTTTAGTAGCGGGGCTAGGATTCGAACCTAGGACCTCCGGGTTATGAGCCGTAATCGTAGGCCGTTGGATTTTGGCCTTCAGGCCGGCTTCTCAGCCTAGCCCGACGATCTCCGGCTTCTGCAAGCCTGACGAGATGTAAACGTAGTGTAGACCGAACTGGATTCGTATGTCAATAATGAAATGTGCAGATCCCATAGAATGAACTTGGGATAGCTTGGCACTGGTACTCGTCTGACGGATCCATTTAGTGCCATGCGGCTATTCAGCCTAGACCGCCGACCGCAATTGGACGGACCTGCCCAAGCCGGATGGCTGGGCGGGGCTGCCGGCGGTCCGCGCCGGCCGCGTGCACGCCCTGGATGCCAACAGCTACTGCTCGCGCCCTGGCCTGCGCGTGGCCGAGGGCGTCGAGCAACTGGCCCGCTGGCTGCACCCGGCCGTCTTTCACTGAACGTCTCGCGGCCGGTGTCAAGCCCCGCGAACGGGCACAATGTTCACCAATCCCGTTGCGGCGACCAGCCCCGCCACCCGGTCGAGTTCCGCCTCCAAGCCGGCCGCCCAATCCTCGGCCTGGCCCACCCAACCCAGCCGCTCCAGGAAGCGCTGGCGAAAGGCGGTGTTCTCAAACAGTCCGTGCACATACACGCCCCACACGTTGTCTTGCTGAAAGCCCAACCCATCGTCCAGGTAGGGCGCGGCGCGCGGCCCGGGCCGAGTCTCGCCATGATGGATTTCGTAGCCCCGCAGCCGGCCGCCCTCGGCCCACCCCACCTCCACCTGCCGCGTCACCTTTTCCAGCGCCAGGGTCGTGCTCAGGTCGAGCAGGCCCAGACCGGGCTGGTCGCCGCCCTCCAGACCGTGCGGGTCGAGCACGGCCTGGCCCAGCATCTGCATCCCGCCGCACACGCCCAGGATCGGCGTGCCCCGCTGCGCGGCGCGGCTTAGTTCGGCCGCCAGGCCGGTTGCCCGCAGGTGGCGCAGGCTGGCGGCCGTGTTCTTGCTGCCCGGCAGAATCACGGCCTGAAAACCGCCCAGGCCGGCAAACTCGCGCAGCGGGGTGACGGTGACGCCCGGTTCGGCGATCAGGGGATCAAACTCGTCGAGATTGCTGGCATACGGGTAAGCCAGCAGGGCCAGGTTGATGTGCCCCGCCTCCGGCCGTCCCCGGTGGTGCAGCGTATCTTCCTCCGGAAGCCTGTGGCGCAGCATGGGCACGATCGCGGTGGTGGGTATGCCGGTTCGCTCCTGCAGCCAGTCCATGGCGTTGCCCAGCAAGGCCGGGTCGCCTCGAAACTGGTTGAGCACAAAGCCCTTGATCAAGGCCTGTTCCTCTGGCAGCAGGCAGTGCCAGGTGCCCAGCAGATGGGCGAAAGCCCCGCCCCGGTCGATATCGGCGACGAGGTAAACATCCGCCTGGCATTCGAGAGCCACCCGCATGTTGACGATGTCGCTCGCCCGCAGGTTGACCTCGGCCGGGCTGCCGGCGCCCTCGATGACGAGTTGTTCGTAATCCGCCAGCAGGCTGCTCAGCGCCGCCTGCACCACCGGCCACAATTGGGCCTTGCGCGCCAACCAGGGCAGGGCGGAAATGGCGGGGTCGTAACGGCCCATGACGACCACCTGGCTGTGCGTGTCGCCGCTGGGCTTGAGCAGGATGGGGTTCAGGCGCGCTTGCGGCTCGATGCGCGCGGCCAGCGCCTGCAAATATTGGGCGCGGCCGATCTCCAACCCGTCGGGCGTCACGGCCGCATTGTTGCTCATGTTCTGCGCCTTGAACGGCGCCACCCGCACCCCATGATTGGCCAGGTGCCGGCACAGCGCCGTGACCATGAACGACTTGCCCGCATCGCTGGTGCAGCCCATGATCATGATCGGCCGGTTAGCCATACAGCTCCTTCCAGGCGTCCACCAGCCGTTGGTTCTCCTCCGGCCGGCGCGTGGCAATGCGAATCAGATCGGGATGACCAAAGGACGTGCAGTCGCGCACCCGCAGGCCGCGCTCCAACAGCGCGGCGGCCACCGGGGCGGCCGCGGGCACCATCACGGTGAAGAAATGCAGCCCGGTGGGCGCCGCGCCCAGGGCCAGCGCCAATTCACGCGCCCAACCCCGCACGGTGGGCAGCGTCTCATCCAGGAAAGGTTGCTGCTCGGGCAACGCCGCCAACGCCGCGGCGTGCGCCGCCGGGAATGCCCACGCCGGCTGCAAGTTTGTCAACTGCGCGGCAACGGCCGCGTCGGCCAGCGCATAGGCGAGGCGCATCCCCAGCACCCCATGCGCCTTGCCCGGCGACTGCAGGCGGATCAGGTTTGGCTGGGGGACTGGTACGCACCCGCCCGCGACAAACGGCCAGTAGGCCTCGTCCACCACGAACAGCGGCTCGGGCGGCAGATGGCCCAGGTCGAGGCAGTGGCCGGTCGGGTTGTGCGGGTTGGATAGGTAGACCAGGCGCGCCGCCGGCAAGCGGGCCGGTTCCCGCGGCAGCACCCGCAGCACGGCCCCTTGCAGCGCAACCGCTCGCTCAAACTCCCCAAACGGCGCGCCCAGCGAGACAACGACATCTCCCGAACCGACAAAGGCGCGCACGATCCGATGCAGCAGCTCGCTGGCGCCGACGCCCAGCACCAAAGCCTCAGCCGGATAGCCATGCAGTGCGCCCAGCGCTGCCTGCGCCTGGCCATAGCTCGGATCGGGGTAGCCGCTCAGATCGGCGCCCTGCCAGGCCGCCACCAGGGCCGGGTTCGGGCCGAGCGGGTTGGTGTTGACCGAGAAGTCGAGCACGGCTTCGCCCGCCGCCTGCGGGCCGCCATGCGTCGCGCGGGGCAAAAGGGGATAAGGCATAGGTCTAGCGATGGCGTGGGCCGGGGCCGGCGCCAAGACGATATTGGCTGGCGGCTTGGACAAAGCGCGCGGCCAGAATCGGTTGTGAGAGAAAGTGGACATGGGTATATGAGGCGATGAGATTGCCGGCGCAAGTGCCCTCGCGCCTGACGGCCGGCACATGCGCATCGGGCTGCAATTCATACAAGAATGGCAGGTCATCCGGGCGGCTCTGCCAGATGGAATGATGAAACTCGTGTCCGCGCATCCCCTCGCCTGCCTGCCATAGCCAGCTGTCACCCAGGGTGCGGAACATCCGATAGCCCAGGGTGAGGCGGGGCGTCATGGCGCTCAGGCCGAGCAGCACGCCCACCATTGGATAGAGCGCGCCCTGCAAATCAACGATGGCTTCGGTCAAATACATCAGCCCGCCGCACTCCGCGTAGATCGGCACGCCATCGGCGTGCGCGCCGCGCACGGCCGCATGCAGGCGCTGGTTGCGGGCTAAATCCGCGGCATACAGCTCGGGAAAGCCGCCGCACAGATAGATGGCCTGTGTGCCGCGCGGCAACGCCTCGTCGGCGAGCGGGCTGAAAAACGCGATCTCGGCGCCGGCCGCTCGCAGCAGGTCCAGGTTGTCCTCATAGATGAAATTGAACGCCGCGTCGCGGGCCACGGCGATGACGGGGGAAGGATGGACCGGCTCGAAAGCGAACAGGTCTTGTGCCTGCTCGCTGAAAGGCGGCGCCCCCTCGGCCAACGCCAATATGCGGTCGATATCCACGGTCGCCTCCACGCTCCGGCGAACCTCGTGCCTCCAGGCATGCCACGGCCCAGGCTCGGCGGTTGGCACCAGCCCCAGGTGGCGTTCGGGCAAGACCAGTTCTGAATTGCGCGCCAGATAGCCCAGCACCGGCACGCCGGTCTCGGCTTCGATGGCCGCCTGCGCCAGGCGCGCATGGCCTTCACTCCCGACCTGGTTGAGCACCACGCCGGCCAGCGCCACGCGCGGGTCGAAATCGCGAAAGCCCAGCACCACCGCCGCCGCGCTGCGCGCCATGGCCCTGGCGTTCAACACCAGCACAACCGGCGCCTGGAGCAGCCGGGCCAGGTGGGCGGTGCTGCCCGTGTCGTCGGGCCCGGAATAGCCGTCGAACAGGCCCATAACGCCTTCGATGAGCGCCACGTCGGCCCCGGCCGACCGGCGAATGAAGCTTGTCCAAATCCGCTCCGGAGTCAGAAGCCACGGATCAAGGTTGTGGCACGGCCTCCCCGCCGCCAGCGCGTGATAGCCGGGATCAATGTAATCCGGCCCAACCTTGAAGGGCGCCACCCGCCGGCCACGCGCCGCCAGGGCGGCGGTGAGCCCGGCGCAGACCGTTGTTTTGCCGCTGCCGCTGCTGGGTGCGGCAATAATCAGCCGGGGAATGTTCATTGAAATGCCGCCGGGTAGGGCATTCGCTTAGATCCCGGTCCAACCCCGCAGGCCGATGGCCAGGCCGCCCAGGCCAACCACCGCCATCCAGGCGGCCGCTTCACATAGCCGCAGCGCGCGCTGCGCGTCCGCGGCCGACGGTTCCGGAAACTCAGCGCCGAGAGCGTAATGGCCGCGCTTGCTCAGGCGCACGCCCAGCGCGCCGCTCATCGTGCTCATCGGTTGTCCCGCATTGGGCGAAGCCGTCAGGCGGCCATCCCGGCGCCACAAACGCCACGCGCCGCGGGCGTTCCCGCCGGCCAACGGGCAGGCCGCCAACAGCATCAGGGCCGCCAGGCGCGACGGGACCAGGTTAAGCACATCGTCAAATCGGGCCGCCCACTTTCCAAAGCGCTCCAGCTCCGGCGTGCGGTAGCCCCACATGGCATCTGCCGTATTGGCGAAGCGGTACAGCGCCGCCAGCGGCAGCCCGCCCACGGCAAAGTAGAGCAGCGGCCCCACCAGCGAGTCGGACAAGTTCTCGGCCAGTGACTCAATCGTCGCGCCATACACTTCGCCCGCGCTCAGGTCAGAGGTGTCGCGGCTCACCAGATTCCAGCCCAGGCTCCGGCGCGCGGCCGCCAGGTCGGGCGCGGCCAGCACGGCCTCGCCCGCACGCCGCAGGCCGCGCCAGGCGAACAGCGGCTTGAGCGCCACGGCCCCGAGCAGCACCGCCCCCCAGCCGGCATCCGAATGGGCCAGGCCGCCAATGAGCCAATAGATGCCGGCGGCAGCACCCAGCACCATCGCGGCGCCAAGGCACCAGGCCAGCGCGCCGGCCACGAAGGCGGGCGGGCTGCGGCGGCGCGCCGCGCGCAAATAGCTGCCCATCCACACCACCGGGTGCAGCCGGGTTGGAGGCTCACCCAGGGCCAAGTCGATCATCCACGCCAGCCAGAGTGACAGGCCGGATAGGGCCGCGCTTAGCGCCATCGGCAGCAACCGGTCTTATTCCTGAGGATGGATCGGCTCATGCACCTTTTCCGCGCCCGTGAGTGTGTGAAAGATGTACTCTTCCAACGGGTGGCCGCCGCGCAGGTGTTCAACCACAATACGCTCCAGCACTGCCTCATCCACATGGTGGTACCAGATACCATCGGGGTAAACGACCAACAACGGCCCGCCGCGGCATACGCCCAAGCAGGCGGTCAGCCCACACTTAACGCGGACAGGGTTATCATAACGGCCAAGATCGCCGAGCAAACGCGAGAGCTGGCGGTAGATTTGTTGGGCGCGGCCCTCAGGATCGCAATCATGGCCGGTGCAAATGAGAATGTGCCGGCGGTAGGGCGCCAGCTCGGGCGCGTCATCCATCCCATCACCTCTTTCCATTACCCGGCGCGCCAGATAGCGATAGCTGATTGCATGGCCCGCCGCACCGCCCGGCCGATGAGGGCCCCCAGCGGCGCGATGGGCCCGGCGTACTCAAAAAACTCGCCGCGTTCGGTGCTGGCCACTACCACGGCGTCAGTGCCCGTGCCGCTGGCCGGACCGCCATGCTGGGCCGCCACGCCGGCTTCAAATAGCGCCAGGGCCTTGGCTTCGGTAGCAGTCATGACGGCGTTCACCCGCGCCGCCGGCGGCAAGCGCCCCTCGACCAGCAGCACGATGTTGATGGTGCCGGGCCGCGCGGCCGGCTTGACGTCCGGAGCGGGGGTGACGCCGGCGGCCGTGGGATAGCGAATGCCCAGCGTTACCACCGCCACTGCCAGGGCGCCCTCCGCCGGTTCGTGCATCACCTGCACACAGTCGAGGCGCGCGGCCGTCAGCAGCCCGACAAAGGGCCCGGCCACGCTCAGGCCGAGGGCGGTGTCGCGCAAGTAAGTCTCGTGACTGTCGGCCTGGTAGTCGGCGGGCACCGACACGTTCAGGATATGCCGGGTATGGGTCAGGTCGCCCCCCGCAACTGCGGAGCTGACCACCGCGAGCGGCACGGCGCTGCGCACGTGCAGCACGTGTGGATGCTGGTCAAGGAACACGTCGGCGAGCAGCGCTCTGGACTTCACATCGGCGTCCTATTCCGACTTGCCTTCTTCGGCGGCGCGGCGGGACCAGGCCCGGTCCATCCGCTCCTCCAGGTCGCCGTCGACACTCAAATAGACCGCTTGCAGCCGGCGCTGCATTTCGTCATCAGCCGCCCACATGCCGCGTTGCATGGCTTCTTGCAGGCGGCTGACCATGTCGCGCAGCGCCCACGGGTTGCTGCGGCGCAGAAAGACCTGCATGTCCGCGTCCAACGCGTAGCGCTCGGCCACCTCCGCGTACATCCAGTCTTCCATGACCTCGGCGGTGGCGTCGTAGCCGAACAGGTAGTCCACCGTAGCAGCCAGCTCCAGCCCGCCCTTGTAGCCGTGCCGCTGAATGCTGTCGAGCCACTTGGGGTTGATGACGCGGCTGCGGTACACCCGGCGGGTCTCCTCGCCCAGGTCGCGCACCTTCACCCGCGCCGGGTCGCTGTTGTCGCCAAAGACGCGCTGCGGCATCTTGCCGCTCAGGGCGCGAATGCTGGCGATCATCCCGCCGTGGTATTGCAGGTAATCATCGCTGTCAAACAGGTCGTGCTCGCGGTTATCCTGGTTCTTGGCCGCCACCTGCACGCCCGCTAGCACCCGGCGAAAGGCCGGCCGCATATCGGCCCCGTAATCGTCGCTCGCATAGGCATAGCCACCCCAGGTAACGTAGGCCTCGGCAAAGTCGGCAGCGCCCTGCCAGTTGCGCTCGTCAATCAGCGGCAAGATGCCGGCGCCGTACGCGCCCGGCTTGGAACCAAAGACCCGGTAGGTAGCGCGGCGATAGGCGTCGTCGGGCGCGTCGCCCTCGGCCTGGTAGTGGGCCGCGTCCGCCAGCGCATGCTTGCGGACGAAGTTCTGCTCTGGCGGCTCATCCAGCCCGGCCACCAATTGGACCGCCTGGTCCATCATCGCAATGAGGTGCGGGAAAGCGTCGCGGAAGAAGCCGGAGATACGCATGATCACGTCGATGCGCGGCCGGCCCAGCTCGGCCAATGACACCACTTCCACCCCCACCAGCCTGCGGTTCTCGGTCTGCCACTGGGGCCGGACACCCAGCAGCGCGAAGCACTGGGCCAGATCGTCGCCGTGGGTGCGCATGGCGCTGGTGCCCCACAGGCTGAGCCCGACCGATTCGGGGTAGGCGCCTTCGACTTGCCG
>CAYUYN010000088.1:0-12398 GCA_964449185.1 uncultured Anaerolineales bacterium
CACTTGCCTTCCCTCCCCGCCGGTGCTATAACCCGCCCTGCTCCCAAGGTCATCCTCCCATGGTCAAAATCTTCATTTGGACTGTCTTCACCCTGCCCGCGGCGCTGGCGTGGCTGGCGCCGTGGCTGTCGCTGCTCGGCAGCCTGCTTTTTTGGGGCCTGGCCGGCCTGCTGCTGCGCGTGGTCGTGTTCGGCGTCATCCGCCGGCTGGCGCGCCGCACCGAGAGCGACCTCGACGACGTCCTGCTGGACACGAGCAGCACGCCGGCCTGGCTGCTCCTGATGCTGGGCGGCGTCTATTTTACCCTGCCCGGGCTGGGGCTGCCGCACCTGCTGGTGGACCCGGTGGAGCGCGTCCTCGGCGTGGCCGGCATCGTCGTCGGCGTCTACTGGGCGTGGCGGCTGTTCAAGGACGTGGCCATCTACTACGGCCGCCGGATCATTGAGAACACCGAGACCAGCCTGGACGATGTGCTGCTGCCCATCGTCAACCAGTTGGGCCCGCTGGTCATCGGCGTGGGCGGGCTGCTGATCGTGCTCGAGTACCTGGGGGTGCGGCTGGAAAGCCTGCTGGTGGCCGTGGGCGGCCTCTCCTTTATCCTGGCCTTTGCCCTGCAGGATATCCTTTCCAACATTTTTTCCGGCCTGTCGCTGGTGGTGGATACGCCCTTCGCCTACCGCGACCTGATCGTGCTGGCCGACGGCACCGTGTGCGAGGTGCGCCATATCGGGCTGCGCGTGACGACGCTGTACAACGTCAACAGCCACTCGATTATTTACGTGCCCAACTCCCAACTGGCCAACGAGCGCCTGGTGAACATGACGCGCCCCTCGCCCGACCTGATCGATTCGCTGAGCGTCAGCGTGGAAGCCGGGGTGGACCTGGCCCAGGTGGAAGACATTCTCACCTCCATCGCCTTTGGCCACCCGGATGTGCTCGGCGACCTGGACACCAAGCTGGCCCACCTGCCCAACTTCCAGTCCCTGGAATCGGGCGAGGACAAACGCGCCAACGGCCGCGAGCGCCTGGCGGTGGAGCAGCAGATCAATGCGCGGCTGGCCGGCATCCTGGCCAAAATCGACCGGCTGGTGGCGCTCACCCGCCGGCTGGAGAAGGGCGGCCTGACCTCGGCCGAGGCCAAGACCCTGCGCGAACAGTTTATGCCGCTGCTGGACGACTTTGGCGTGTGCCCCTACGAGGCGGAAGCCGGCCGGCGCAAGCGCTGGGCCGTGCGCTACACCAGCGCGCCCGAGTCCCTGCTGGGCCTGGTGCACGAATGGATCACGGTGTGGGCCTGCGACCCCGACCTGGGCGGCACCGCCGAAACCCGCCTGGACGTGGCCGCCCTGTGGGAAGAGGCCCCCGACGAGCCGGTCAACGATCACCAGCTCTTGGTGATGCAGTGGAACCGCCGCATCCGGCTGCTGGTGGGCCGGCTTTCCAAACTGTACGCCCGTTTCTCGGACCCGCGCGGCTACGAGCAGCGCCTGG
Source organism: uncultured Anaerolineales bacterium (assembly GCA_964449185.1). Classification (GTDB taxonomy): domain Bacteria; phylum Chloroflexota; class Anaerolineae; order Anaerolineales; family UBA6663; genus CAYUYN01. The sequence continues at coordinate 1,492 of CAYUYN010000088.1, forward strand.
ACGACCTGCTGCTGGAGCTGGTGACGTGGCTGCGCGAAAACTTCAAGGAGCCCGAGGCGCGCTGGAAGAACCCGGACGTCAACTTCGCCGGGCAGGACGACAAGGGCCTGTCATTCTCCGTGCAGTTCTTTATTGACGACATCGAGCTGGAGCACTTCGAGCGCCAGGACCGCGTGCGGCGCGAGCTGCAAAAGGAAATCGTGCGCCGGCTGCGCGAGGCCCACATCGACATGCCGTTCAATCAACAGGTGGTCACCCTGCGCCCGCCGCTCGGCGCGCCGCGCGCTCCGTAGGGGGCGTTCACACCTGCCCACACCGTAGGGGCGTTCGACTGAACGCCCCAGCCTGGAAAGGACTCATCCTATGCACAAAGTCACCCTGGGCGATCGCCTGCGCTACGCCTTCGACAACTACATGGCGAAGGGCACGGCGGCGCTGATCTTGGGGCTGGCTATTATCTCGGCGCTCATCATCTTCGTGGCCGGCCTCATCATCAGCGTGGCCGGCATCAACCCACCGGGCGAGGAGCGCTACCGCTTGGGCGAGGCCATGTGGCTGAGCCTGATGCGCACGCTCGACGCCGGCACCATGGGCGGCGACGCCGGGCCGGGCTTCCGCATCGCCATGCTGGGCGTCACCCTGGGCGGCATCTTCATCGTCAGCGCCCTCATCGGCGTGCTCAACAACGGCCTGGAAGACAAGCTGGGCGAGCTGCGCAAGGGCCGCTCGCGCGTGGTCGAGTCCGGCCACACCGTCATCCTGGGCTGGTCCGAGCAGGTCTACTCCATCATCGGCGAGCTGGTGCTGGCCAATGCCAACCAGCCGCGCGCCTGCATCGTGGTCCTGGGCGACAAGGACAAGCTGGAGATGGAAGCAGCCATCCGCGACAACGTCGGCTCCACCGGCCGCACGCGCGTCGTCTGCCGCAGCGGCAACCCAATCGACCTTACCGACCTGGAGATCGTCAGCCCGCACGCGGCCCGTTCCATCATCATCCTGTCGCCCGCCACCGCCGACCCCGACTCGAACGTCATCAAGGCCATGCTGGCGCTCACCAACAACCCCCAGCGCCGGCCCGAGCCGTACCACATCGTGGCCGAGATCCGCGATGCCAAGAACATGGAAGTGGCGCGCCTGGTGGGCAAGGACGAGGTCGAGCTGATCCTGGTGGGCGACCTGATCTCGCGCATCATCGCTCAGACCTGCCGCCAGTCGGGCCTGTCGGTGGTCTACACCGAGCTGCTGGATTTTGGCGGGGATGAAATTTACTTCCACGAAGAGCCCGCGCTGCGCGGCCAGACCTTTGGCGACGCGCTGCTGGCCTTCGAGGACTCGGCCGTCATCGGCGTGCACGCCCAGGGCGGGGCGCTGGCGCTCAACCCGCCCATGCACACCGTGCTGGCTTCCGGCGACCGGCTGATCGTGATCGCGGAAGATGATGACACCATCAAGCTGTCGGGCCAGGCCCAGCCGCCCATCCAGGCCAGCGCCATCGTGCACAACCCGGCGCCCCCGCCCACGCCCGAGCGCAGCCTGATCCTGGGCTGGAACTGGCGCGCGCCCGCCATCATCAACGAGCTGGATAACTATGTGGCGCCCGGCTCGGAAGTGACCGTGGTGTGCGGCAATGAGAAGGCTGCCGCCGAGGTGGCCCGTCACTGCCACGGCGCCAAGAACCAGAAGATCACCTGCCTGACCGGCGACACGACCGACCGGCGCACGCTCGACAGCCTGAACGCCACCAGCTATCACCACGTGATCGTGCTGTCGTACTCGGACGAGCTGGACGAACAGCAGGCCGATGCCCAGACCCTGATCACCCTGCTGCACCTGCGCGACATCTCCGACCGCGCCGGCCAGCCGCTGTCCATCGTCAGCGAGATGCTCGACCTGCGCAACCGCGCCCTGGCCGAGGTCACCAAGGCCGACGACTTCATCGTCAGCGACAAGCTGGTCAGCCTGATGCTGTCGCAGGTGTCGGAGAACAAGCAGCTTAACCGCGTCTTCACCGATATCTTCGACCCCGAAGGCTCGGAGATCTACGTCAAGCCGGCCAGCCAATACGTCGCGCTGGACACGCCCGTGAGCTTCTACACCGTGGTCGAGTCGGCCCGCCAGCGCGGCGAGGTGGCCATCGGCTATCGGCTGCGCGCCCACTCCACCGATGCCAGCCGGGCCTACGGCGTGGTCGTGAACCCAAAGAAGAGCGCGAGCGTGACGTTTTCGGCGGCGGATCGGGTGATTGTGATTGCGGAGGAGTAGTATAATACTATCATCACCTGTTACCGGTAACAGACATTTCCAGCCGCGCCGCCCAAGGAGCAGCCCTGCATGGTCCGTCTTGTCATCGACACCGATCCGGGGGTCGACGATGCCCACGCCCTGCTGTTGGCCTTTGCCCACCCGGACGCGCGGGTGGAGGCCATCATCACCGTCTCCGGCAACGTGGGGCTGGACAAGACCACGGCCAATGCCTGCACCATCCTGGACGTGCTCCAGGTAGACCCCGAGCGCACGCCCATCTTTGCCGGCTGCGACCGGGCCATCCTGGGCGGCCAGCCCGACGCGGCCTACGTGCACGGCACCGACGGCCTGGGCGACGGCCCGCGCACCCCTTCCTCCCGGCCGGTCGGGGCCGAACACGGCGCCCTGGCCCTCATCCGCCTGGCCAACCAGTTCCCGGGCGAGCTCACGCTCGTAGCCCTGGGTCCGCTCACCAACCTGGCCCTGGCCCTGCGGCTGGACCCCTCCCTCCCCCAAAAGTACAAACGGCTGGTCGTGATGGGCGGCGCGATCCGCGGCACGGGCAACATGCGCGAGCGCCCGATCACCGAGTTCAACATTTACGCCGATCCCGACGGCGCCGCCGTGGTCTTTGACGGCTGGCCGGGCCTGTCCCTCGTTTCGTGGGAAACCACCCTGCTCTACCCGCTCAGCCACGACCACCTGGACGCGCTCATGAACACCGGCACGCCCCGCTCCGCGTTCTTCGGCCGCATCACCACCCGCCTCAGCCAATATGTGGAAGACGCGCTGGGCCGCCACGGCCTGTACGCGCCCGATCCGCTGGCCATGGCCGTGGCGCTGGAGCCCGGCCTCGTCACCAAGGCCGAGGCGCGCTTTGTCGCGGTGGAAGTGGCCGGCGCCCATGCCCGCGGCCTCACGAGCGTCGACTGGTTCAACCTCACCAAGAAGCCGGCCAACGTCAATTTGGTCTTGGAAGTCGACTTCGAGCGCTTCTGGCAGCTCATGCAGGCCTCGGTGGCCTGACCCGGCAAGGAGCAGGCACATGTCTTCCGATCCCTGGGCCGGCGTCCGCACCGCGCACGATTTTGCCGCCGACGAAGTGATTTCGGCGCTGCAGAAAGAAATCCGGCGCGGCCACGCCGAGAACGCCGCCGTGCTGGCCTACGAGATGCTGGCCACCAGCGCCGAATTGGAGGCCATGCTCTGGCGGCGGCTGCTGGTCATCTCGGTGGAGGACGTCGGCTGGGGCGACCTGAATGCGCCGCAGCTCGTCCACACCTTGTGCCAGATCGCCGAGCGCTTCGAGCGCACCGGCTACCCGCCCGACCGCGGCTTGTTTGCTATCCACGCCGTGCGCTACCTGGCTGGCCGCCCCAAGGACCGCTCCAGCGACGAGATGTACGGCTGGATCCAGAAAGCCGTGGCGGCCGGCACGCTGCGGCCCGTCGTCCCCGATTACGCGCTGGACACTCACACAGCGCGGGGCCAGGCCCTGGGCCGCGGCCGGCAGCACTTCTACGAAGAGGCCGCCCGGCTCGAACCCGAGCTGGAGGGACGCGACCTCACCTACCGGCAGCGGCTGCTGGCGCTGCTGGCCCAGGACGGCGCGGCCAACGCGTGATGGGATTGAGTGCGAGCGCAGGGGAACCAGGACTGATGACCCAGGCGGCGCGCATTACCATTGCCAGTGTCGCCCAACGGGCGCGCGTCTCGAAGATGACGGTCTCGCGCGTCGTCAACAAGCGCGCGGGCGTCACGCCGCGCCTGCGCGCGCGCGTGCAGCGCGTGATCGACAAGCTGGGCTATGTGCCCAGCGCCCGGGCGCGCAGCCTGGCCATGGGCCACGGCAACGTCATCAGCCTGCTGGTGCCCGACGTCGTCTCGGAATGGACCACGCCGCTGCTGCTGGGCGTGGGCGAGGCGGCCGAGGCGCTGGGCTTTCAGATCCTGCTGCGCACCACCGGCCGCGGCCAAATGTATACTTCCGACGCGCCCGACACACTCACCGGCAGCGACCTGGCCGAGGGAGTGATTGTGGCGAGCTGGCGTGTGCCGGTGGCCTTCGCGCAGCAGGTGGCGCGCCGCCATGGCGCCATCGTGGTCATTGACGCCTATGCCCGCGCCGCCGATGTGCCCTGGGTGGGCGGCGCTGACCGGGCCGGGGCGCGGGCGGCCGCGCAGTACCTGGTGTCCTTGGGCCACCGCCGCATTGGCTTTATCGGCGGCGGGCGCGAGCCTTACGTGGCCCAGGAGCGGCTGGCGGGCTTCCGCGAGGGGCTGGCGGCGGCCGGGAGCCGGGCCAACCCGGCGCTGATCAGGCAGGGCAACTTCACTCGCGAGTCGGGCTATGCCGGCGCGCTGCGCCTGCTGCGGCTGCCCGACCCGCCCAGCGCCATTTTCGCCGCCAACGACCCCATGGCCGTGGGCGTGCTGCAGGCCGCGCACGAGCTGGGCCTGCGCCTGCCCGAGGCCCTATCGGTGGTGGGCTTCGACGACACCCTGGCGGCGGGCACCTACCCGGCCCTGACCACCGTGGCCCGCGATTACCGGGAGATGGGCCGCGCGGCCATGCGCCTGCTGGCGGCCCAGTTGGGCGTCCAGTTGGATGCCCAGCCGGGCCGCGACACCCATGCGGCGCCCAGCACCCAGATCGAGGTGCCCACGCGCCTGATCATCCGGCAATCCACCGCGCCGCCGCAAACCGGCGAAAGGAGCTAACCCACCGACACCCACCCTTGCCGCGCCGACTGATCCGTGTCACCTTGCTGCTCCGTAGGAGGAGAAAAGAATGAAAGCCCGACTTTGGAACGCCCTTTCCCTGGCCGCCGTGGGCGCGCTGCTGCTCAGCGCCTGCGCCGGCCCGGCCGCCACCCCCACCGCGGCCCCGTCCTTCAAGTTCGCCCTGGTCACCCCCGCCCCGCGCGGCGACCGGTCCTTCATCGACGCCTCCATCCGCGGCGCCGAGCAGGCCATCGCCGAGCTGGGGGTCGCCGGCACCATCGTCGAAGCCTCAGGCGTACCCGACCAGGACGCCGCCATGCGCTCGGCCCTCTCGCAGAACCCCGACCTGGTGTTGGGCCTGGCCATCGAGGCCGAAACCCTGCTGGCCCTGGCCGAGGAGTTCCCCGACCAGAAGTTCGGGGTCCCATCCGACATCTTTGTGGAAACCCTGCCCGACAATGTGGCCGCCTTCCAGATCAACGTGCACGAAAGCTCGTTCCTGGTGGGCGTCATCGCCGGCTCGTTGTCGAAGACCAAGACCGTGGGCGCGGTGGTCGGCGGCGACGGCCCCGGCCTCAACCAGTTCTATTGGGCCTACAAGCAGGGCGTGCTGGCCGTCTGCCCCGACTGCAACGTGCTCGTCTCATACCTGAACTTCGACTTCAACAACCCTACTCTGGGCAAGGAAACCGCCCTGGGCCAGTACGAGCAGGGCGCCGATATCATCTTCCAGGTGGCCGGCGCCTCGGGTGAGGGCGTGATCTCGGCCGCCAAGGAGAGGGGCCTGTACGCCATCGGCGTCGACTCCAACCAGGACGACATCGCCCCCGGCAGCGTCATCGTCTCGATGATCAAGCGCGTGGACACCAGCACCTTCCTGCTGGTCAAGAACACGCTCGAGGGCAACTTCAAGCCCGGCTTCAGCGTGATCGGCTTGAAGGACGGCGCCACCGGCCTCTCGTGGGACGATGGGTCCAATACCTTCGCCGAGCAGGGCCCCGCCGACATGACCGCCAACCTGGCCGACGTCAAGGCCAGCGTGGAAGAGTACCGCACGCAGATCCTTAGCGGCGCGCTGGCCGTGTGCGATGCCCTGGTGGACCCGGAGGGTGCCAGCGCGGCATGCGCGGGGCTGAAGTAACGGCTGTAGAGAAATAAGGTTGGTCCGCCGCCGCGCGCTGTGCGCGCAGCGGCGGACCAACCCTTTCTTCCTTCGCTGAGCGGTCAAGCGAAAAGGTAACATGCCCTACGCCATCGAAATGCTCGGCATCTCCAAATACTTCCCCGCCTCGGGGGTGCAGGCCAACGCCGATGTGGACCTGGCGGTGGAACGGGCCTCGGTGCACGCCCTGGTGGGCGAAAACGGCGCGGGCAAGACCACGCTGATGAGCCTGCTCTACGGGCTGCTCCAGCCCGACCAGGGCGAGATCCGCATCAACGGCCAGCCGGTCAAAATCCACAGCTCCCATGCCGCCATCCGCCTGGGCATCGGCATGGTGCACCAACACTTCAAGCTGGTGCCGTCCTTCACGGTGGCGCAGAACATCCTGCTCGGCCAGGAGCCCAGGCGCTTTGGCCTGCTCCAGCCCAATTACGAAAACGAAAGCGTGCGCAAGCTGGCCGACAGCTTTGGCCTGCCGGTGAACCCGGCCGAGCCCGTCAAAAACCTGCCGGTGGGGCTCCAGCAGCGCGTGGAAATCCTCAAGGCTTTGCACCGCGATGCCCATATCCTGCTGCTGGACGAGCCCACGTCCGTGCTCACGCCCCAGGAAGTGCGCCAGTTCTTCGAGGTCATTCGCGGCCTAGCCGCGCGCGGCCGCACGGTCGTGCTCATCACCCATAAGCTGGGCGAGGTCATGGCCGTGGCCGATCAAGTGACCGTCATGCGCCGCGGCCGGGTGGTGGGGAGCTGCCCGGTCAAGGACACCAACATCCGCGAGCTGGCGCGGCAGATGGTGGGCCGTGAAGTGCTGGCCTCGCTCGACCGCCAGCCGTCCAAACCCGGCGCGGTGGTGCTGGAGGTGAAGGACCTCATCGTGGCCGCCGCCGGTGGCGCCCCGGCCGTCTTGGGCGCCTCGCTGCAAGTGGCGGCCGGCGAAATCCTGGGCATCGCCGGGGTGAGCGGCAACGGCCAGACCGAATTGGTCGAAGCCATCACCGGGCTGCGCCAGGTGGAGGGCGGCAGCGTGCGCCTGCTGGACCAGGAGATCACTCACCTGCCGGTCCACGAGCGGCGCAAGAGCGGGCTGGCGCACATCCCCGAAGACCGCCTGAGCACGGGCCTCAACCCGGCCACCACCCTGGACGAGAACGTGGTGGTCACCCGCTACCGGCAGCCCGGTTATTCGGAGTGGGGCTTGCTCATCCGCGCGGCCATGCGCCGGCTGGCGGCCAAGATCGTGGAGCGCTTCGCGGTGGCCGCCGCCAGGCCCGGCGAGGGCATCGCCACGCTCTCCGGCGGCAACCTGCAGAAGATCGTGCTGGGCCGCGAGCTGGAAGGCGAGCCCAAGCTGATTGTGGCCAACCAGCCCACGCGCGGCCTGGACGTCGGCAGCATTGAGTTCGTCCATAAGACGCTGATTGAAGCCCGCGACCGGGGCGCCGCCATCCTGCTGGTCTCGGTGGAATTAGATGAGATCCGCGCCCTGAGCGACCGTATCGCGGTCATGTACCGCGGCCAGATGGCGGGCGAGATGCCGGGGGACAAAGGCACCGAAGAAGCGTTGGGCCTGCTGATGGCCGGCGGGCGATTGCCAACCCAGGCGGGTAAACCATGAGCCCTCATCTCCGGCGGCAGTTGACCGAGGCCGTGCTGATCCCGCTGCTGGCCGTGCTCTCGGGCCTGGCGGTGGCCAGCGTGTTTGTGCTGTTCACCGGCGTGCCGCCCCTGCGGGCGTATAGTGAACTGTTCCGCTCGGGCTTTAGCTGCGGTGAGCTTACCCGCTGCAACCTGTTCCAGACCCTGCAGTTGGCCACACCGCTCATCCTCACCGGCCTGTCCACGGTGGTGGCCTTCCGCTCGGGCATGTTCAACCTGGGGCAGGAGGGCCAGTACCTGATCGGCGCGGTGGTGGCGGCCTGGCTGGGCTTTGCCATCCACCTGCCCCCGGTTATCCACGCCGCGTTTGTTATCGTGGCCTCCATGGCCGCGGCGGGGATTTACGGCTGGATACCCGGCGTGCTCAAGGTGCGCCTGGGCGTGAACGAGGTCATCACCACCCTGGTGATGAACAACATCGCCAACCTGTTTATGACCTACGTGGTCAACTACCCGCTGCGCGCCGACCAGGGCAGCACCGCCCACTCGCCCGTCATTGATGAGAGCGCCCGTTTGGCCACGTTCTTCCAGGGGTCCAAGTGGGGCGTGGGCTTCCTGCTGGCCCTGGGCGCGGCCGTGCTGGTGTACGTGTACCTGTGGCGGTCGGTGCCGGGCTACGAGCAGCGCATGTCGGGGCAGGCGCCGTTCTTTGCCCGCTTCGGCGGCATCCGCAACGAGCGCGCCGCCGTGCGCGCCATGGCCATCGCCGGCGCCCTGGCCGGCATGGCCGGCGCCATCGAAATCCTGGGGGTGCACCGGCGGCTGGTGTCGGGCTTTTCCACCGGCGTCGGCTTCGACGGGCTGATGGTGGCCATCCTGGGGCTGCTGCACCCGCTGGGCGTGGTGCTGGTGGCCATCTTCTTCGCGGGCGTGCGCCTGGGCGCGCAGATCGGCCTGCAGACGACGGTGCAGATCCCGCGCGAGCTGGGCGGCGGCATTATCGCGCTGATGATCCTGTTTGTGGCGTGCAGCGACCTGTACCGCGGCTGGATCGCGCGCGGGCAGGCCTGGCTGGCGAAGCGGGCCAGCCGCCCGCGGAAGGCCTAGGCCGATGGAAGTGCTGGCGGACATCATCACGCTCGACCTGCTGCGCGCCAGCATCCGCCTGGCCACGCCCATCCTGCTGGCGGCCCTGGCCGCGGTGCTGTCCAACCGCGCCGGGATCTTCAACCTGGCGCTGGAGGGCCAGATGCTGCTGGGCGCCTTCCTGGGCATCCTCTCGGCCTATTGGCTGGGCAACACCTATCTAGGCGTCATCGTGGCTGCCATCTCGGGCGCACTGCTGGGGGCGCTGTTCACCTTTCTCTACCTGCGCTACAAGGTGGACCTGATCATCCTGGCCATTGCGCTCAACCTGTTCATTTCCGAGATGACGATCTTTTTCCTGCGCACGTTCTTTGGCAACGTCGCCTCGTGGGCCGACCCCAGCATCCAGCAGCTGCCCGACATCCAGCTGCCCCTTATCCACAGCCTCCCGGTGCTGGGCCCGCTGCTGAGCGGCCACAACGCCATCGTCTACTTCTCCTGGTTGGCCACGGCCGCGCTGTACGTGGTTTTGTTCCACACGCCCTTTGGGCGGCACGTGCGCGCCGTGGGCGAGAACCAGGCCGCGGCCGAGAGCCTGGGCATCAACGTGGGGCGCGTGAAGCTGTTCGCGCTCATGCTGGGCGGCGGGCTGGCCGCGCTGGGCGGCGCCTTCCTCTCGGTGGGGCACCTGACGCTCTTCGCGCGCGACATCAGCAACGGCCGCGGCTTCATCGGGCTCACCGCCGCACTGTTTGGCTTTAGCCACCCGTTGGGCGCCTTGCTGGCCAGCCTGTTCTTCGGCTTTGCCGACGCCCTGGGCGTGCGGCTGCAGACCACCACCGACATACCGCCCAGCCTGATCCAGTTCATGCCGCACGTATTCACCATCCTGGCCCTGGTGCTCGTGGCCCTGCGCAGCCGCGGCCAAGAGGCCCTCGCGCGAAGGCGGTTCCGGCTCCAGGCCAAGCAGCAGCTCGCGGCGGGGTCGGGCGATTAGTTTTTGTGAACCCCATCCTCGTCTACGGCGAAATCGGCGTCGACAACGCCATCCGCGTCTCTGAGCTGCCCACGCCGGAGCTGGCCGTCTTTCCCACCGGCGACAGCTACCACATCGGCGGGGCGGCCGCGAACGTCGCGGTGGGCCTGGCCGCCTGGGGCGTGCCGGTGACCCTGGCCGGCAATGCCCTGGGCGATGATGACCTGGGGCGGCAACTGCGCGGCTGGCTGGCCCGCTACCCGGCGCTTGACCTCTCCCTGCTTGAGACCGCCGACCACCCCACCCCGTTCTGCCGCATCCTGGTGCTGCCCGACGGCGAGCGCGCCATCCTGGTCTATGGCTATCCCCAAACGCGCAAAACCCCACTGACCGCCGAACACTTGGCCGGTGTGCGCTGGCTGGCGCTGGACTTGTATGGCGGGCCAGAGCGACTCGAAGCGGCGCGGCAGGCGCGCGCGGCAGGCGCGCAGACCGTGGTGGGCGATGTGGTGTGGGTGGATCATCCGGTGCTGCCCCTGACCGACATCGCCACCAACTCCGCCGCCTACATTCGGCACGAGTTCCCCGGCCAAGACCCGTTTACCCACGCGCACGCACTCCAGCAAGTCTCGCGCGGCGTCATCATCACCACCGCTGGGCCGGACCCGGTACACGTGCTGGACCGCGGCGGCGGGCAGTTTTGGGTGCGGCCCCCGCGCGTGCCGGTGGTAGACGCCACTGGCGCGGGCGATGCCTTCAAAGCCGGGCTGCTGTATGGGCTGGAGCGCGGTTGGGAATTGCCAAGGGCGGTGGCCTGGGGCGTGGCCGCCAGTGCGCTGAAGGTGGGGCGCCTGGGCGCGGGCAGCGCGCCGGCGGCCGTGGACGAGGTGGAGGCCCTGGCGCAGACGCTGGTGGTGTTGGCCGGCGCCGGCTGACGGCCAAAAGCGTCCAGGGCGTTCGAGAAAATGAGATTAGAGGTTGCCCTTAATCGCTTCGGCCGCGGCGCGCGTCATCCCCACCACCCCGGCTAACTGGTCGACCGTGGCCTCACGGATGCCGTCCAACGACCCGAAGCGCTTGAGCAGCGCCTTGCGCCGCACCGGCCCGATGCCGGGGATG
>CAYUYN010000089.1:0-7060 GCA_964449185.1 uncultured Anaerolineales bacterium
CGGGCGCGGCCGGCCAGCGGCCCGCCACCTGGGCCAGCTCGGCCTGGTTGAGGCCCTGGCCATTCCCGGTGCCGTAACGGAACAGCGAGAGGCCGGGCACCTGCTGGGCTTCGGCGGCCGTGGCGACCACCTGAGCCACCTCGGCCGCGAGCACGTCAAAGGCCTGGAGGATGGGATAGAGCGGCTTGCCCCAACTTCCCAGTGCGGCGTAGGTGGCCGTGAGCGCTTCGACGGGCGTCAGGCCCATCTGGCGGTGATAGACCAGGGGGTGCAGGCTGTCGATCTCGGGGAACCAGGCGCTCTGGACAAAGACTGACTGCGGCTGGCCAGCGGTGGCATCGAAGATCAGGCCCAGGTGAAAATCGGGGCCAACGCGCTGGCGCAGTCCGGTGGCCAGGTTCTCGGCCGCGGCCTGGCCGCCCACGAAGAATCTGCGGCGCGCGACCGGCGTGCCGGGCGGGTCGCGTTGCACGCCCAGCAGCAGTGAGCGCACCCCGCCTCGCAGGCAGATTTCGGCCAGCCGGTCCAGCTCGCGCGCCACCACGTTGCCGCGCACCGTACACCAGGCGTGGCACTCCAGGCCGCGCACGCCCAGCTCTTCAACCCAGCGCTGTACGTCCGAGACGCTCTGCACGGCCAGGTTGGGCTTGCCCGGGTCCCACTTGCCCTGCCAGCCCAAGCCGTTGTTGGTCTTCAGCATCACCGCGCTCAGGTTGGGCGCGGCTGAGCGCAAGTTGGCGGCCATCTGGCCGATGCTGCTCTCCAGAATCGAGCTGGGCTTCCAGTAAAAGATGGCGAGGCGGCCGTCAAGCAGGTTGGGGTCGTTGGGCATAGCGATTGGGCCGAAACGTGTGGCTGCCGTTCGCGGCAGTCTGGGCACTCGCGGGGAGGGGAAAAGCGGAGTCGTCTCACCGCGCCGATTCCGGCGTGGGTGCAAGTTTTGGGCCAGTCCGGTAACCAAACCGGGTGCAGCTCCCGTTGGTGGCACGGGCGCGCGTATTGCGTATTCCGTTGGTGGCCTGGTAGGCGAGGCGCGGTCAAAAATGAGAAGTGCACCCACCAAACCGTAACCGGCCGGTAACTGGCCGTGAAGCAAGCCGTGTAGGCTGACGTATAGCCAAAGGGCGGCCGACGGCGACGCGCAGCCCACCCGCCCGGAACATAACTCCTCCTGGCCGTGTCCAGTCATTACCGTGCAGCCTGGCTGGTTTAGACTAGAATAAAGCCCATGCCCCGTCGCCTGTATCAAGTATTGGTGCTCATCCTGGTGGTTGTATTTGTTCTCGGCGCCTGCGGCCCGCGGCCGGCGCCGACCGGCGCCCCGCGCACGGCCGTGCCCACCTGGACCCTGCCGTTCAATCTGACGGCCTCGCCCCGGCCCAGCCCCACGGCCAACCAGGGCCCGGCGCCGGCCACCGCCACCGCGCTGATCGTCCCTACCCTGCCGCCGCCCGAGACGGCCTCACCCATTCCTTCCCCCTCCCCCACGGCGCGTCCGGGCATTGACCCAACCCTGGGCGCCAGCGCGCCTGACCCCAACACCGCCCTGTCCATCCCGGTGCCGCCGCCCATGCCGCAGCTCCACATGGACAAGGACGTGGTTAACATCCTGCTGCTGGGGCGCGACACCGAGCGCATTTCCGGCAGCTACCGCACCGACGTGATGATCGTGGTCTCGATCAACAAGGCCGAGAACGCCGTCACGATGCTGACCATCCCGCGCGACCTGTTTGTCTACATCCCTGGCTGGACCATGAACCGCATCAATACCGCGGCCGGCTGGGGCGACGCCACCGGCTACCCCGGCGGCGGGGTAGCGCTGCTGGAGCAGACCATCCTCTACAACCTGGGCCTCCCCATCCACGGCTGGGCGCGCGTAGACTTCCAGGGCTTCAAAGAAGTGGTGGACGTGGTGGGCGGCGTCGACGTGCCCGTGAGCTGCGCCATGCAAGACTGGCGGCTGAAGGACCCCGCCTACTCATTTCAGGATCAGGACGCCGATCACTGGCACCTCTACACGGTGGAGACCGGCCTGCAGCACATGGATGGCGACCTGGCGCTGTGGTACGCGCGTTCGCGCAAGCGCAGCAGCGACTTCGACCGCTCGCGCCGCCAGCACCAGGTCCTGCGCGCCATCTTCGACAAGGCCCTGCGCCTGCAGATGCTCACCAAGGTCCCCGAGCTGTACAACCAATACGTGGAGATCGTCGACACCGACATGGGCCTGGGCGACATGCTGCAGTTCGTGCCCATGGCCGCGCAGCTCGACCGCGCCCGCATCAAAAGCCGTTTCATCGGGCGCGAGCATGTGTTCTCGTGGACCACGCCCCAGGGCGCGGCCGTGCTGCTGCCCAACCGCGACACCATCAGCGCGCTGCTGGCCGAAGCCTTTGTGCCGCCCTCGCAGAACGTGCTGAGCCGCGCAGGACCCGCGGTGGAAGTCTGGAACGGCACCGGCAACGGCGATTGGCCCGCCCTGGCAGCGGACAACCTGGCCTGGGCCGGCATCACGCCCATCATCGGCCCCAACGACGGCAGCAGTCACGCCACCACCGTGCTGTACGACTTCACCACCAGCGCCAAAGGCTCGGCCCTGAGCGAGGTGCAGCGCCTGTTTGGCGTCGCCAACGAAAACGTCATTGCCCAGCCCGACCCGCGCGCCACCTACCCCTACCGGGTGATCCTGGGCAGCGACTTCAGCTCGTGCGTCAAGCCGCAGCCAATCATCCGCACCACGCCCACGCCCTTTGCGCCCGGCGGCGGCGGGCCGCAGGGCGAAGACATCATCCACGCGGCGGCCGTGCTGGAGCCCCCGCCGGGCATCGACGGCGACCTGGCCGAGTGGGCCTTCCTGGTCTACTCACTGCAGGAGCCCAGCCTGGGCGTTCAGGATTGGGAGGGCCCGCGCGACCTCTCGGCGCTGTGGAACATCGCCTGGGACGAAGAGTTCCTGTACATCGCCATGGACGTGCAGGACAGCACCTTCATGCAGCTCTCCACCGGCGAGAACCTGTTCCAGGGCGACAGCCTGGAGGTGTGGTTCGACGCCGACCTGCGCGGCGACGGCGCCACGCAGCAGCTCAACGCCGATGATTTCCAGTTGGGCATTTCGCCTGGCAACCTCACCAGCCCCCTGGGCGGGCCCGAGGCGTTCCTGTGGCTGCCCAGCGCCGAAAAGCGTCCAATACCGGGCGCGGTGGTCGTCGGCCACCTCATCGAGGGCCGCTACGCGCTGGAAGTGGCGCTCCCCTGGAGCGTGTTCAAGGTCACGCCGAGCGCCGGGCAGACCTTTGGCATCGCCCTGGCGCTCAACGACGACGACACCCCCGGCAGCGCCGAGCAGCAGAGCCAGGTGACTAATGGCAAGGGCCAGAAGCTGGCCGACCCGACGACGTGGAGCATATTGGTGCTGGATTCGCCGCCGCCGCCTTAGAAAAGTGATTAAAAATACGCACTACGGATTGCGGATTGCGTGCGGGGTGGTTGGGAATGGCATGGTTTCTTACCACCCCGCAGTTTGTTTAGGGGCCGGGCATGCGCAAGGTGTGCGGAGCCGTAATATCAAGGGCGGCGCCGGCTGCGCCTGGTATGCTGCGGAGTTGCGTTGAGTGAACCTCGGATTGCGCCGCGGCGTTTGTGTTCTGGCGGCGGCCATCGCCTTGATCGTCGCCGCCTGCGGGTCGGGCGGCGCGGCGAACGAGCCAGGCAGCCCGTCCCCACCCCCTCGTGAGGCTTACATGCGGTTCCTAGCACTTGGTGATTCGTACACGATCGGCGAAGGCGTGCCGGCTTCCGAACGCTGGCCGGTCCAACTGGCGGCGCGGATGCGCGACGAGGGCGTTTACATGGCAAACCCGCTTATCGTCGCTACCACCGGCTGGACCACCGGCGAGCTGGCCGCCGGCATCGAGCGGCGCGGGCCGCAGGGCCCGTTTGACCTGGTGTCGCTGCTCATCGGCGTCAACAACCAATATCGCGGACGCGACTTGAACGAGTACCGCCAGCAATTTGCAGCCTTGCTGGAGCAGGCCATCGGCTTCGCGGGCGGCGACCCCAAGCGCGTTATCGTGCTGTCCATCCCCGATTGGGGCGTGACACCCTTTGCGGCCAACCGCCACCGCGAAACCGTGTCGGGCGAGATCAACCAGTTCAACGCGGTCAATGCCGAAGAGGCCGCCCGTTTCGGAACGCACTACGTGGACATCACGCCCATCTCGCGCGAGGCCGCCAATGACCCCGACCTCATTGCCGGCGATGGCCTGCACCCGTCCGGCAAGATGTATACTGCCTGGACGGAGCTGGCGCTGCCCGCGGCGCTGGCGGCGGTGGAAAAGTAAACCGCACGCCCACCACACGAGAGTCATTCATGTCCAACTTTGCCAACTACCACGACCACACCGGTTCCGCGCCCGAAAAGTTCTTCAAGGCCACGCTCTTTCAGGTCCCCAACCTCATGCTCGGGCTAAACTGCCTCGAACCCGGGCAGACCCAATCCGTGCACACGCACGGCGGGCAGGACAAGTTCTACTTCGTGGTCGAAGGTGAAGGCGACTTTGCGGTGGGCACCGAGACGCAACGCTGCGGCCCCGGCCTCACCATCTGGGCGCCGGCCGGCGTCGAGCATGGCGTCAGCAACGCTGGCGAAGCACGGCTCGTGGTCCTGGTGGGCATCGCCCCGTGGAAGTAGTGGTCAGGGGTCAGTGGTCAGTGAAAAGCCAACACCAGTGATCGATGTAATCCGCCTTTGCGCGAAGCGGCGTAATCCGCGTACTCACTCCTTTCTGCCCATACAGCCCACCCGACACACCACGCACTAGGCCCACCATGTCCCCAAAGTCGAAGCGCGCTGGGCCCTCCCCCAAACTCGACCAGCTCAAGGCACTCGCCGACTCCCCCGCCGCCCAGGTGGCCCTGGCAATCGAGATCGTCGACCGTGAGAAGGACGTGCGCGCGGTGCGGGCGGCGTTGGATGTGCTCAAGCACCGCCCTGCCTGGGACGCCCGGCCCGCCCTGCTCCAGCGCTACGCCGTGCTGGCCGCGGACGGCGTCAAGCGCGATGCCGGCACCTACCTGCGCGCCGCCATCCTGCTGGCGCTGCGGTCGCTCGTGCGGCCCGAAGACCTGCCGCTGCTCGAACAGGCCGCCACTACATACGAATACCTGCCCCCCACCCACTCCGAGGAAGCCGGCCTGCTGCGCTCGACCGCCCTGGTCGTGATGAACGAGATCGACAGCGCCCTGGCCGCCTACCACGCCGTGCGGCTGCTCAACGACCCGGAGACCTCGCCCCTCTCGGGCGAGCCGTCCCTGACGGCCGTCCGGCTGCTGGCCGCCCAGGACAACCGCCTGCCCCTGTATGCCTATGTGCTCTATCAAGACCGGTTCCAGCGCCCCCCGCCGCCGCTGTCGGAGGTGATCTCCGAAAGCCTCAAGAGCCTGGCCGGCATGCCCGAGTCCCTGGTGCCCGTGGTGATCGAGAAGTACCGGCAAACCACCGATGAGGCCGTGCTGGTGGGGCTGGTGGACCTGGCCCTGGAATACAGCGGCAACGCGGCCGCGGCCGACTTTATCCGCGATGTGCTGCGCCGGACGCGCCAGTACGCCGTCTACCGCTATCTGGTGGTGCGCCTGGTCACGGGCCACGACCCGCGCCACCTGCCCGAGCTGGCACGGCTGGCCGGGCAGGACACCGACCCGCGCCGGCTGGCGATCCTTGAAGAAGTGCTGCCATTGAGCGTCGCTGACCCTGCCGTCAAAGCCGCGCTGGAGGCCCTGCGCGCGCCCCGGCCGGCGGCCGCGCGCGGCGCCAAAGGAGACTGAGCATGACCGAGCCCAGTGAGTTGACCGACTTCGACGCGCTGTGGAACTACGACGACCCGGCGGCCAGCGAGGCAGCGTTTCGCCCCTTCCTGGCTACCGCCACGCCGGGCAGCTTCGCCCAGGCGTATGCCGAGCTGTCGCAGGACGCGTGGCTGGCGGAGGGGGAGCCGGAGAGGCTGGGGAGGTTGAAGGCGTGTGCGGGTGTGTGAGTGTGGGGGTATGGGGGTGTGGGAGTGGGGGGGGTGAAAAACAAACCTGCCAGGTTTTCTAAACCTGGCAGGTTTTTCTTTAGTCGCTACTACGGCCTGCGTGGGAGCGGGTTGCACCCGCGACAACCCGCTTGTGCCTGGGATTCCATCAGTTCTGCCCGGCACTTTTGCACAGGGATCGCGGCTACAAGCCGCTCCCACGCTATCCAAAGGCGCTTTTTCACACGTGGGAGCGATTTTCCAACCTACTTCTTTTTCTTCCCCGCCGTCTTAGAAGCCTTCTTCGCCGGCGCTGCCTTCGTCTTCGTTGCCACGTCGATTAACGACAGTTGCTTGGCCGAGCCGTTCTTCTTGGTGGGGGCCTTGCCGCTCTTTTCGTTCTTGCCGTTCTTGGCCACGGCGGCAGGCGGCGCTTCGGGCTCGGGGGGCAGGTCGAACTGCTCACGCAGCGGGACGACCCGCAGCACGGTTTCGCCATCCTTAAGCTTGACGATGCTGCTGCCGCGCGCGGCCCGGCCGCGCCGGCCGGCCGCGTCGAGCTTGAGGGTCTTGCCGCCGCCCTTGCTGGTGATGACCACCAGCTTGTCGTCGGGCGAACCCAGCACCATGCCCACCAACCGCTGCTTGGACACCAACTGCGCCGCCGTCACACCCACACCGTGCCGGCCCTGGGTGGGGAACTCCTTGACCGGCGTGCGCTTGCCCATGCCGGCATCGGTCACCATAAACACTTCAGCCTTGGGCGCCACCACGTCCAGCGCCACCACCTTGTCGCCGTGCTCGCCGAGCTTGATGCCCATCACGCCCGCGGCCGCCAGGCCCATCGGCCGGACTTCGTCTTCCTTGAAGCGGATGCCCCGGCCCAGCGCGGTAATCAGCAGCAGCTCGTCGCTGCCATTGGTCAGCCGCGCGCCGATGAGGGCATCGTCCTCGTTGACGTTGATGGCGTTATAGGCCTGCGACGAGATACCGGGCAGGTCGGCCACCGAGGACTTCTTGACAAAACCATTAGCCGTGGCCATGGTCAGGTA
>CAYUYN010000089.1:7160-12334 GCA_964449185.1 uncultured Anaerolineales bacterium
CCTTGCCCGCCTCCACCGCCGCGCTTGAGCGGCGCGCCACGTCCGCGCTCACCGCCACCACCGCCACCACGCGGGCATTGCTGTCCAGCGCCGACACGCTGGCAAAAGGCGTGCCGTCGTTGGGGTCTTCCTTCTCGGGCAGCGAGAAGACCGGCACCGTGGCGGCCCGGCCCTTGAGCGTGATGAAGTACAGCAGGTCGCGCGTGTTGGCCGACAGCACGGCCAGGGGCAGCTCGCCCGCGGCCAGCTTGGGCTGGCGCCCGGCCGGCGTGCGCGACACCAGGCCCGACTGCAGGACGATCACCCACACGTCGTGCTGCGGCGCCAGGTCGGCCGTGGTCAGGGCCGGCTTGCCCAGCTTGCCGGCCGCCACAATCTGCGTGCGGCGCCGGTCGGCGTACTTGTCCTTGATCTGGCGCAGCTCTTCGCCAATCACCTCGCGCATGCGCTTGGGCGAGCCGAGCAGGGCTTCCAGGTTCTTGATGAGCGCGAGTTTCTCCTTGTGCTCGTCCTCGATCTTGCGGCGTTCCAGGGCGGCCAGCCGCCTGAGCGGCATATCCAGAATGGCGGTGGTCTGGGCGTCGCTGAGCTTGAAGCGCTTCATCAGCTTGGCGCGGGCGTCGTCGCCGTCGCGCGAGCCGCGGATGATCTTGATGACCTCGTCCAGGTACTTCAGCGCGGTGAGCAGGCCCTCCAGAATGTGGGCACGTTCGCGGGCCCGCGCCAGGTCAAACTCACTGCGGCGGCGCACCACTTCCTGGCGGTGATCGAGGAACACGCGCAGGGCCTGCTTGAGGGTCAGCAGGCGCGGCTCGCCGTTGACCAGGGCCAGGTTGATGATGCTGAACGTGCCCTGCATGGGCGTGCGCTTGTACAGCTCGCGCAGCACCTTGTCGGGCTCGGCCGTGCGCTGCAGCTCAATGACGATGCGCATGCCCTGCCGGTCAGACTCGTCGCGCAAGTCGGACAGGCCTTCCAGCGAGCCATCCCGCGCTAGGTCGGCGATGCGCTCGATGAGCGACGACTTGTTGGTCTGGTAGGGAAGCTCGGTGACGATGATGCGGCTGCGGCCGCGGCCCATGTCTTCGATGTGGGCCTTGGCCTGCACCAGGATCTTGCCGCGCCCGGTGCCGTAGGCGGCGGCCAGGCTCTCGGTTTCGTCCTTGGCGGCGATGATGATGCCCCCCGTCGGGAAGTCCGGCCCTTTGACGTAGCGCATCAGGTCTTTGATGGTCACATCGTCGAGCGTGGTCCAGCGGTCGAGCATGTAGCTGAGGGCGTCGCAGATCTCGCCCAGGTTGTGCGGCGGGATGGACGTGGCCATGCCCACCGCGATGCCGCTGGCGCCATTGACGAGCAGGTTGGGCGCGGAGGCCGGCAGCACTTCGGGCTCGGTGAGGGTATCGTCGAAGTTCGAGCTGAAGTTGACCGTATCCTTCTCGATATCGGCCATCAGGTCCAGCGCCAGGGGCGCCAGGCGGGCCTCGGTGTAGCGCATGGCGGCCGGCGCGTCGCCGTCCACCGAGCCAAAGTTGCCCTGCCCGTCTACCAGCAGGTAGCGCATCGAAAAATCTTGGGCCATGCGCGCCATGGTCTCGTAGACCGAGGCATCGCCGTGCGGGTGATACTTGCCCAGCACTTCGCCGACAATACGCGCAGATTTCTTGTAGGAGGACCCGGCGCGCAGGCCCATGTCGTGCATGGCGTACAGGATGCGCCGCTGCACCGGCTTGAGACCGTCGCGGGCATCGGGCAGCGCGCGCGCGACGATGACCGACATGGCGTACGAGAGGTAAGCCGTCTGCATCTCGGTATCGATGTCGATCCTGCGAATCAATCCGACTTCCATGTTCACCTCGGGCTCTCGATTCGGTAAATGCGTATGCTGGGAGGATTATACCCCCATTAGAACGGATGATCTAATATTTTCAAAGACAGCCGGAGCGAAAGGACGGGCCCCTACCACCCCGGGCGACGGTTGTTCATTGAGCAGGCCAGGGTTAGACTGCCGAAGCGTTGAGGCGGCCGACGGCGCCTATTGTATACGCAATTCGCTGCCAGGGGTCAGGCAGCGGCCGTGACGGCAGAGCCTTCTCATTCTCGTCTTGGCCAGACCTGGGGTGCGGGGTGGTGCGGTGAGCGCAATGAAAAACGCCCGTGGGTCACATGACCCACGGGCGTTTTTTGTTCGTTCAGTCCAGCCAGACTACGCGGCGGCCGCCACTTCGGCGTCGCCGTTGGCCGTCTCGATCAGCTCGGCCTCACCTTCGACGGGCCGGGTGTGATAGGCCCAGTAGCCCGTGCCGGCGGGGATCAGCTTGCCGATGATGACGTTCTCCTTCAGGCCGTAGAGCGGGTCCACACGCCCTTCGATGGCCGCGCCGGCCAGCACCTTGATGGTGTGCTGGAAGGACGCCGCGCTGAGGAAGGAGTCGGTCGACAGCGAGGCCTTGGTGACGCCCAGCAGGACCGGCACCGCCGAGGTGGGCTGCTTGCCGTCGGCAATCAGGCCTTCGTTGAGCTTCTGCAGCTTCAAGCGGTCGATCAGCTCGCCGGGCAGCAGATCCGAGTCGCCGGTGCGCATGACCTGCACCTTGGACAGCATCTTCTTGATGATGACCTCGAAGTGCTTGTCGTTGATGTTCTGGCCCTGCGAGCGGTACACCTTCTGCACTTCCACCATCAGGTACAGCTCGCACGCCTCGCGGCCCAGGATGCGCAGGATGCGGTGCGGGTTGAGCGAGCCCTCGGTCAAGGCGTCGCCGGCGCGCACCTTCTGCCCATCGACCACCATCAGGCGCGTGGCCGAGGGGATGTCATACTCCTGCTCGTCGCGGCGCTCGTACGCCACCACCACGGTGTGGTCCTTGCGCTTCACCTGGCCGCTGTGCGACACGCGCATTTCGCTCTCGCCGCGCGTGGCGATGACTTCGTTGGCGGCCACCATCGCGCCGTCTTCGACCTTCACCGCCCAGTTGCCCGGGATCTCGTACTCGTCCTGCATGGTGGCGCTGTCCACCACCTTGACCACGCGCGGGGTGCCCGGCTTGTCCGAGCGGATGACTTCCACCGTGCCGTCGATCTCGGTGATGACCGCCTCACCCTTGGGCTTCTTGCGGGCCTCGAACAGCTCTTCCACGCGCGGCAGACCGTGCGTGATGTCGCCGCCCGCCGCCACACCGCCGGTGTGGAACGTGCGCAGGGTGAGCTGCGTGCCCGGCTCGCCGATGGACTGGGCGGCCACGATGCCGACGGCCGAGCCGATATCCACCAGCCGCCCACGGCCCAGGTCGCGGCCGTAGCAGTTCTGGCACATGCCCTGCTCCAACTGGCAGGTCAGCGGGCTGCGCAGGAAGACCTGCTCGATGGGCAAGTTCGCGATGCGCAGCGCCACCGCGTCCTCGATGATCTCGTTGCGGCTCACCAGCACCTCGTCCGTTGTGGGGTCGATGATGAGGGCGCCGGCCACGCGGCCGATGAGCCGGTCGACAAACGGCTGGCCGGCCACGTCGTCCTTGCGGCGGACCCACAGGCCGGCGTCGGTGCCGCAGTCGGGGGTGTTGATGATCTGGTCCTGCGCCACGTCCACCAGGCGCCGGGTCAGGTAGCCGGCGTCGGCCGTGCGCAGGGCGGTGTCGGCCAGACCCTTGCGCGCGCCGTGCGTGGAGATGAAGTACTCCAGCGCGGTCAGGCCGTCGCGGAAGTTCGAGCGGATCGGCAGCGGGATGATGCGCCCCGAGGGGTCGGCCATCAGGCCGCGCATGCCGGCCAGCTGCGAGATGGGGCCAAAACCGCCCTTGGTAGCGCCGGACTTGGCCATCATGGCCAGCGGACCGGCTGGGTTCAGGTTGGCTGAAACGGCTTTGGCCACATCGTCCTTAGCGCGGGTCCACATTTCGATGATGCGCTCGTTATTCTCTTGCTCGGTCAGCAGGCCGCGGCGGAACTGCTTTTCCAGGTCGCCCTGCTCGTCCAGGGTCTTCTGAACGATCTCCTGCTTTTCCTTTGGCACGGTCAGGTCGGAGACTGCGATGGTCATGCCCGACTTGGTGGCGTAGCGGAAGCCGATGTTCTTGATGTCGTCCACCGCGTCGGTCGTGCGCTCGGGGCCGACCACCTGGTAGCAGCGGCTCACCAGCTGCTGCAGGCCGCCCTTGTCGAGCACTTCGTTGACGAAGCGCATCTCATCGGGCATGACGCGGTTGAACAGCGCGCGGCCGACCGTGGTGTCGAGCATGCGCTTCTGCGGGCGGGCATAGCGCTCGCCCTTGTCGTCGAACCAGGTCTGCGCCTGGAGCTTGATGCGGGCGTGGATGTCCACCTGGCCTAGGCTGTACGACAGGTCCACCTCGTCGATGTCGGCGTAGATGCGGCCGTCGCCCTTCTTGGCGCCGGGGGTGTCGACCGTCAGGTAGTAGACGCCCAGCACCATGTCCTTGGCCGGGCCCACTACGGGCTCGCCGTCGGACGGCTTCAGCAGGTTCATGGTCGAGAGCATCAGGGTGCGGGCTTCTTCCACGGCCTTCTGCGACAGCGGCACGTGCACCGCCATCTGGTCGCCGTCGAAGTCCGCGTTGAAGGCCGTGCAGACCAGCGGGTGGATCTGGATGGCCTTGCCTTCCACCAGCACCGGCTCAAAGGCCTGAATGCCCAGGCGGTGCAGGGTGGGCGCGCGGTTGAGCAGCACCGGCCGGTCCTTGATCACCTCTTCGAGCACTTCCCACACCTCGGGCCGCTCGCGCTCGATAAAGCGCTTGGCGCCCTTGACGTTCGAGGCGTAGTTGTACTCCACCAGCTTGGCGATGACGAACGGGCGGTACAGCTCGAGCGCCATGGTCTTGGGCAGGCCGCACTGGTGCAGCTTGAGCTTGGGACCAATCACGATGACCGAGCGGCCGGAGTAGTCCACGCGCTTGCCCAGCAGGTTGCGGCGGAAACGGCCCTTCTTGCCCTTGAGCATGTCGCTCAGGCTCTTCAGCTCGCGGCGGCCGCGGCGCGAAAGCGCCTTGCCGCGCTGGCTGTTGTCAATCAGCGAGTCCACCGCCTCCTGGAGCATGCGCTTCTCGTTGCGCACGATCACGTCGGGGGCGCCCAGCTCGAGCAGGCGCTTGAGGCGGTTGTTGCGGTTGATGACGCGCCGGTACAGGTCGTTCAGGTCGGAGGTCGCGAAGCGG
>CAYUYN010000090.1:0-4336 GCA_964449185.1 uncultured Anaerolineales bacterium
GCCCGGCCGCCGCGCCGAACAGCGCGTGCTGCCGCTCGCCGGCGCCGCGCAGCCAGCGGGCCGCCTCGGCCTCCGCCTGCGCCATGATTTGGTGGATCTGAAGGGTAGTTTGCTGGGCCGATTCGAGGGCGTTGGCTAGGCGCCTCATGGTCGGCATCACCTGACTGCCCATGTCCTGGTAAAAGGAGGTTGCACCCTTACCCACCCAGTCGCCGCCCTGGAGCACCTCCAGCTCGCGCTGCAGTGACTGCAGAGTTTTCTGCACAGCTTGGGCCTGGCCGCTGAAGCGGTTGGCCGTAGCCTTCAATTGATCGTAGTCTGCTCGAACCGCTGGAGCCGCCATGTTCCCTCGCTTCCGACGTTTACCCGCCGATGGACTGACAGCTTACGCCTGGCCCGAATAACATTATATGGCCCGGTAAGGTCACTTCAATGCGGTGGCATTAAGCGCCGCCAAAATATCCGCCAGCCCCACCCCCTCCAAACTTGGAAACACTGCATCCGCCTTTCCGACCCGCTCGCGTGGGCCAAGCCCCACACACCGAAAGCCGCCCGCGCGTGCGGCATCGATGCCGGCGGCGGCGTCCTCGACGACCACGCAAGCGGGCGGCGTCAACCCGAGCTGCCCGGCCGCGTATAGGAAGAGATCGGGCGCCGGCTTCGGGCGCTGGACGCTGTGGCCGTCGGCCATGGCGTCCAGCAGGCCGCCCACGCCCAGTTGGTCTACGACCTGTCGGGCATTCTTGCTGGCCGAGCCCAGGGCTGTCTTGAGCCCGGCGGCATGGATCTCCTCCAGCAGCTCCCGCGCCCCGGGGAGCCAATCGCGCGGCGAGATTTCTTCGATGTACTCCAGGTAATACTGGTTTTTGCGCGCGAGCATTTCCAGGAGCTGCGCTTCGGCCACGGGGCGCCCATTGAGGATCAGCAGCAGCGACTCGCGCCGGGCCACGCCGCGCAGGCGCTCGTTGTCCGCGCGGGTGAACGGCCAGCCTTCTTCGTCAGCCAGCCGCTTCCAGGCTCGAAAGTGGTGCTCGGCCGTATCGGTCAGCACGCCGTCCAGGTCGAAGATAAAACCCCGCACGCTCACCGCGCCGCGCCGATCTCCGCCGGCTGCGCCGGTTGGGCGTCGGGCGCAGCCGTCAGCACCACCTTCACTGGCTCGCCGCGATACATGAAGCGAAAGGTCAGGCGCTGCCAGTGCGAGGGCAGGCAGGGCCGGGTCGTCCAGCCCCGCGGGGTCACGCGCAGCCCGCCAAAGCCAAACACCACCGCCTGCCAACTGCCGCCGGCCGAGGCCGCATGGATGCCGTCGCCGGCGTTGCCGCGCACGTCGCGCAGGTCGGCCCGCGCCGCGCGGATAAAGTGTTCGTAGGCCTCGTCGGGCTGACCCACCACGCACGCCATGCTGGCCTGGATCGACGGTCCCAGCGACGAACCGTAGGTGTGGTCCGTGCGCGGGGTGTAGAAGGCATAGTTCCGGCGCACGTCCGCTTCCGAGAAATGCTCGTGCAGCAGGTATAGGAGCATCAGCACATCCGGCTGCTTGATCACCTGGGTTGCGTTGGCCCCCTCGATGCCGTACAGCTCCTGCACCGACTTGGTGCGCGGCTCGAGCGCGGCCAGGTCCACCGCCCGGCGCTCATAGTAGCCCTCGAATTGCTCCCACAGCCCGTCGGGCGAGACGGGCAGGTAGACCCTGGCGATGACGTCGTCCCAATGCGCCAGCCGGGCCGGCGTGAGGTCGAGCTGCGCCGCCAGCTCGGCGGCGCGGGCCGGCGCCCGGGTCTTGAGCCAGTCCAATACTTGCCGGGCGGTCTGCAAGTTCCACTGAGCCATGCGGTTGGTGAAGGCATTGTTGTCCACATGGTCGTGATACTCGTCTGGCCCAATGACGTCGTTGTACTCGTAGCGCCCGGCGGCCTCGTCCCATTCGGCGCGCGCGGCCCAAAAGCGGGCCGTGTCCAAGATCAGCTCGGCGCCCTTCTCGATAAGCCACTCGTCGTCGCCCGTGGCCTGCCAGTATTGATGCGCGGCGTAGGCGATGTCGGCCGATATGTGGATCTCGATGTCGCCGGTCCAGATGCGCACCAGGCGCTTGCGGTCGCCGAAGTGCGGCACCCAGGTGGGCGTCACCTCTTCGCCGGTGTCAGCGCTTTCCCACGCAAACTGCGCGCCTTCAAAGCCGTTAGCGCGGGCTTTCGCGCGCGCGGCGGGCAGGTGGCGATGGCGATAGTTGAGCAGGTTGCGCGCGATGTGCGGCGCCGTATAGGTGAACAGCGGCAGCATGAAGATCTCGGTGTCCCAGAAGGCGTGCCCTCGGTAGCCAAAGCCCGAGAGGGTCTTGGCGCCGATGTTCACCCGGTCGTCGTGGCGCGGCGCGGCGATGAGCATCTGAAACAGGTTGAAGCGCACCGCCACCTGGGCCTCGTCGTCGCCTTCGATCTCGACGTCCGTGCGCTCCCATTCCACCCGCCAGGCCGCCTGGTTCTCGGCGCAGGCCGTGTCCCAAGCCTTCATCGCCTGTGCCTCGCCCAGGGCTTCAGCCACCACCTCTTCGGCCGGGACATCGCGGGAGGTGTACACGGCCACAAACTTGTCGAGCACGATTTCCTGGCCGGCCGCGGTGTCCAACGTCACCGACAGGGTGGGGCGGTCTTCCACGTCCCAAAACTCGCGCGCCAGCTCGTGCCCGGCCGTCGTCACCAACCGCATGGCCGTGGCCGCATGGTGGCCCGAGGTGCGCGTCCGGTTGTGCAGATAGACCGCGCCGTCGGGCGAGGCGCCCTGGCCCACGTGCTCCCAGTGCAGCAGCCCCTCGTTGTGCATGTTGCCGTTGAGGGCGGCGCGCACCTCCAGCCGGCCCCCGCTCTCCGGCACTAGCCGGCAGCGCAACAGTAGTTGGTGCGTCTGTGCCAGCGAGGCGAAGCGCTCGAAGGTCAGGGTCAGGCCCTTCCCGCTGGGCGACCGCCAGCGCACCGTGCGCGTCAGCACGCCGGTGCGCAGGTCCAGGCTGCGCGCAAAAGCTTCCAGCGTGCCCCGGTCCAGGCCAAAGCGCTCCCCGTCCAGGTGCACGGTCAGCGGCAGCCAGTCGGGCGCATTGGCCAGCTCGGTGACCACGATGGGCGCGGCATCAAAGACACCGTGGATAAAGGTGGCCCGCCGGTCTCCCGGATGGCCTTCTTCAAAAGCGCCGCGGGTCGACAGATAGCCGTTGCCGATAGTGAAGATGGTCTCGTGGTGGTGCAGCCGCTTGGGATCGAAAACAGTTTCAGAGATTGTCCACATGATAGGTATTAATCAGCCAGTGCGGGCATACTCGATTAAGTCGACCAGCGCGCAGGTGGCCAGCCCAATGACGTGATCGGCCGCGCCGTAATACACGTACACCTGCCCGTTGACGACCGGGTTGCCGCATGAGAAGACGACGTTGGGCACGTCGCCCCGCAGCTCCCACAGCTCTTGTGGCTCGAAGATCGGCTGGCGCGGGCGCGCGATCACGCGGCCAGGGTCGGCCAGGTCGAGCAGGCATACGCCCAGCCGGTAGACGTGGTCAGCAGCATAGGCGTGATACAACATTAACCAGCCATGCTCAGTCTCAATCGGCACGCCGTTGCCGCCGACGCGCTTGTTGTCCCACCCATTGTCCGGGCGTGGCCCAAAGATTGGGCGCATTAACGCCGCCGGCCAGGTACGCAGGTCCTCGCTTTCGGCCAGCCACACCTGCGGCGGGCGACGGTGCAGGGCCGCGTAGCGGCCGCCAATCTGGCGTGGGAACAGCACGTGATCCTTGTTGTCCTCACCGGTTACGAGCGGGCCGAGGCGTTCCCAGGTAATCATGTTTTCGCTGCGCGCGAACATGGGTGTAATGTTGAAGTCATTTGCCGGGCTGCGCCCATAGGCGGTATAAGCCATGTAATAGACGCCGTCCAGCACTGTCACCCGTGGATCCTCGACGCCGCGCGCATCCTGCTCGCTGGCCGGCTCAAGCACCGGCCGCCGCAGCCGGTTCCAATGCACGCCATCGACACTGACGGCGTAGCCGATGCGGCTCACGTAGTCCAGCCCTTGCGCCCGATAGTGCATGTGGAAGAGGCCCCCGTGATAGATCACGGAAGGGTTAAAGACGTTGTAGGTCTCCCAGTCCGACAGCGGGTCGGGCAGCAGGATGGGGTTAGCGGGGTGACGGTTGAGTCTCACGCGTTGTCAATCTCCACGTCCGGTGGCAGCGCTGACGCCCGGCCGGTCTTGAGCTCGGCATCGACGGCCAGCACGCCGATCAGGGCCAGCCAGGCCATCAGTCCCGCGGCCAACGGCAAGGTCAGCAGGACCCCCGCGA
>CAYUYN010000090.1:4436-12323 GCA_964449185.1 uncultured Anaerolineales bacterium
CGGCGCCCCAACGCCAGGCCGGCGCCAGCATCTGGCGCAGCGCGTCCCAGGCGTGGCGCGGCAACAGCACGTCATCGTCGGCCAACCGGCGTGCCACGACATACATGGCGGCCGTGGCCGCCGGACCGGTCACAATGGGTATCTGTAAAGCTAGCCAGGCCAGGTTCAAGGCCGTCAGCAGCGCGAACTCGCGCCACCACAGCCGAAATGCCTGGCCGATTACTACCAGACCACGCCGCATGCTGTCACCCGCGACCGTCAGGGCTGCAGCACATAGGTCTGGCCGCCTTCGGCCGCAAAGCAAAGCCCGGTCCCGCACGTCTCGACCAGGAGCGCCCGGCCTTGGGCGTCGGCCACCGAGCGTACCCCGCTGAGGATGACCGGCGCAAAGCTCCCCGGCACCCCGCTGAACGTTACGGTCAACCCGTCAATCGCGGCCAGTGGGTAGCCGCTGTAGACGGTTACCCCGTTTTGGACCTCGACGTAGGCCAGGGCCGCAAAGGTAGGCGCCATGCCGGCGCCGTACACCTCCTGGCCGATCGCCCCCCACTCATTCTGGCCGTCCCGCATGTCTTCCAAGGGGATGTAGAGGTCGAGCCGGTTTTCCTGGACTGTGGCGTACGCCCTGGGGTTGGCGGTGGTGACGCCCGGCGGCAAGCGCGGCGGAAAGCTGTCGGCCATTGTGATCAGCGTCCGGTAGCAAAACTCCGCGACCAGCTTCTCCACCGCGGGGTCAATGCGCCCATGCGCCCGCCGGAGGAACTCACTCAAGTAGATCCAGGCTTCATACTGCTCCTTGGGCGTAATGGCCGCCGCGCGCTGCGTGGGCGCCAACCCGAAAAATGTGTGGGCGGGCGCGGCCAGGCCGTAGTCGACCTCGTACAGCCAGCTCAGGCGCAGCAGGTTGGCGATAGGGCCATAAGCGTAGGCCAGCCAGGCGTCGTCCCCAGTGCGGTCGGCCAACTCAGCCGCGGCCAAGGCCGACATCGCCGTCATGTGCGTCTCATACGCGAAGCTAAAACCATGCCCCGGCATGGCCCGGACGGCTGCTTCTGCTTCAGCCAGACACTCATCCCCGCAGCCTAAGTCCATTAAACGCAGCATGTAGAGCGCGTAACCCCCGGCGGCATCCGGCTCACGTTCGGTGCCCTGCCAGGTGTTGAAGACGTAGAAGCGCGGGAACCGATAACCCGCGCTATGCGCAAAGTCAATCCAGGCCGCCTGGCTGTCCTGCGCCAGGGTGGTACCCGTCGCGTGACCCAGCAGGCCCAGTTCCGCGGCTTTGAGCGCGTGTTCCAGCTCATACCAGGTATCGCCGCGGCCCTGGTCGCCGCTTACAGCGAGCGGGCCGCTATTCTGTATCAGCCCGAAGTCCGGGTTATAGAAATTCGGCAGCCCGGCGAGTACATCGTCCAAAATGGGGGTCGTCAGCGCGCCGGCGCCATACCGCTCGGCGTAGCGCGCGGCCCCCAGCCCCACGTCAAACTGAGTAATGGCCTCGGCCGACTGGCGTGTGTCAGAGACATAGGCGCGCCAGTAACGCTGATTGTCCAGCGTGACCCAGGTATCGGGATCCTGCAGATCGGCCAGGCTGCGGCGACCCAAGTCCTGCCAATCCGGCAGCTCATCCACGGGATGGGCGATCAGGTCGTAGACGTCGGCCACCTGCTGGAGGTAGCGCAGAAACATATCGTCTTCGGCGTTGGGTGCGCCTGGCGCCAGGTAGACGTAGCCGTCGTACAGCGGCAGGGGCGTATTCAACGGCATCCGGCGCACCTCGCTGGTGCCGAAAGTATGCCCGAACTGCCGGCCCTGCCGCGCTGGTAAACCGCCGGGCGAGAAATGGGTTGCCTCGATGAAGGGATTGAGGCGGGTAATATCGACCCAATGCAGCAGCGTGCTGTCCAGGGTCTCAACATAGCCGTAGAAGCTCGGTGAGGCAAACGCCGCCTTGTCGGCGTAGCTGCTGTAGCCCGCGGCTGCCTCCTCGCCGGTGGCCGCCGCCACAAAGGTCCATTCCGGTTCAAGGCTTCCGGCCGGCAGATCGGCCCGGCGCACCAGCTCCAGATGATAGCGGATGAGACCCGGGTTGTGCGGATAAACCCATAGCCATAGGGCGAAATCGGCCCAGCCGGCCGAGCCGGCGAGGCGGACACCCGGGTGGTCTGGATCGTCGCTGGCATTTATTTCCGTGACGTGCGCCAGCAAGCCCAGGGCGCCTCCGAGCGGGCGCAGAGCCAAGGCCACCGCCGAGCCGGCCCGGCTGAGCAGGATGGTCTCGGGCGGCGCTGCCGGCCCGAAGTCAAGCCGATAGTCGCCCGTTATGAGTGCAAAACTGCTGCTGCGGGCCTCGGCCAGAACCGCTGCCCGCTCCCGGCTGCGCTGCGCGAGCGGCAGCGCCAGGCTCGTGTAGCCCAGCTCGGCGGGCAGTGCCGGCAGGCCGGCGGCCACGGCCGTCTCGGTGCCGGAGAGGGCTGTGGCTGTGGGCGCCCCGGCGGTGGCCGTGGGTGATGCCGTGGGCGTTGCCGGCGCAGGCTGGTCTGTCGGCGTCGGAGTCTGGCTGGTGCAGGCGGCGAGTCCGCTGAGCGCCAGCCAGATTACCACGACGGTCGGACGATGCATAGCGGCGCCTCACCGGCGGTCAGCCCTTGACCCCGGCGTAGCTGACCCCCTCGATGTAATAGCGGCTAAAGAAGAAGAACAGCGTGAGCGGCACGAAGGCGTTAATCATTGCCCCGACCAGCGTAAGGTTCCACGAAGTCTGATATTGTTGCCGAAAGACGGTCAGAGCGACGTTCAGCACCCACATATCCGGGGTGTTGAGATACAGCAAGGGCGCCAGGAAGTCGTTCCACATCCCCTGGAATTGCAGGATGAACAGCGTCAGGAGGGCCGGCCGGGTCAGCGGCAGCACGACATCCTTGTAAATCTGGAAGTAGGAAGCGCCGTCGATATAGGCCGCTTCTTCCAACTCGCGCGGCACTGACTTGAGGAACTGGGTGAGCATGAAAATGCCAAAGGCATTCACAATGCCCGGAAAGATCAGGCTGTGGGCCTTGTTGATCCACTCCAGCTTGGCGATGACGATGTAGGTTGGAATCAGAGTCACCGCACCCGGGATCATCATGGAGGCCAGCATGAAGTTGAAGATCAGGCCCTTGCCGGGGAAGTTCAGTCGGGCAAAGGCATAGGCCGCCATCGAGCAAAACATGACGAGCGTAAAGGCCCGGATGACCGACAACAGGGCGGTGTTGAACATCCAGCGCACAAAGCGGCCGCCACCGGCGGCCACGGCCAGCCACTCGAACGCGAGCGCGACCAGCAGGCCAACGGCGGCCGCAGCGGCCATGGCCAGCAGCACCCGCCGCCAATCGGGCCGCGACATGCTCAAGATGCCGACGGCGATGAGCGCAAGCAACGTCACGGCGATGCCGGTCGTCAGTTTGAGCACGAGCGAGGGGTTATACCGCAGGTCGAGGTAGGCGGTGCTCCCCCAGCCGACCAGTACGGCCATGGCCAACGCGATCGGCAGGCCCAGGCTGCGCGGCAGGCCCTTGCCTTTCTCTTCACTGCTCTGGCCGGCCAGTAGAGCGGTCCAGAAGAAGGCGAACACGCCCGCCATCAGGCCGAGTGAGTTGGCGCCCTCCGGCCGGGGCTCACCGCCCACGTCGGTGTTCCACACGCGCGGCCAGTTTTCCACCAGCCAGCGGGCTGGGAAGAAGGAGGGCGGCCAGGCGATGATTTCAGCGTTGGTCTTGAAGGTGCCCAGGAAGGCAAGGATGAACGGCGTGAAGAGCGCGATGCCGACGGCCGTCAGCGTCAGGTAGACGAGCGCGCGGCCCAACCGCTGGCTAAGCGGCAGTGAGGCGGAGGGCGGCGCCAGTGTGCGGGGGGCGGGTTGTGCAATGGTTGCCATAGCGGCCTCCGTCAATACTGCTCAGTGCCGCGCTCGATGAAGCGCCGCTGAGCCAGGGTAAAGGCGAAGATAATGACTGCCAACAAAAACGCCATGGCGGAGGCGTAGCCGGTCTGTGGGGTGCCGTTGACCCCCAGCGCTTCAGAGTAGATCAGGTAGACCGGCACCAGGGTGGTGTCGAGCGGCCCGCCCGCCGTGAGGATCTTCACCTGGTCGAAGATCTGCCAGGTGCCGATCGTCCCCAAGACCACGACCAGCAGAATCACCGGCCTGAGCATCGGCACCGTGATCTTCCAGAACTGCTGCGAACGGCTGGCGCCGTCAATGCCAGCCGCCTCATACAGCGGCGGCGGGACCTCTTGGAGTGCCGCCAGGAACAAGAGCATGAAGGTTGGCGCCGTAGTGAAGATATTCTGGAACATGATGGCCATCCAGGTGACGCTGGGACCGCGCAAGAACCAGAGCCTGGAAGGGATATCCACGCCGAACACACCCACGATGAGCTGGATCAGACCGCGCGGGTTGTTGAGCCATTCGACTGCGACCCACTCCGCCCCGAACGTGCCCAACAGCCGGGTCAAGAAGTAATTAAGATAGCCGGTCTTCAGGTAGAGCCACCAGAAGATCATGGTGATGACGACCGACGAAGTGACACTGGGGGCGTAGAAGACGGTGCGGAAGAACTGCTGGCCGCGCACCTTGACATTGACCAGGGTCGCCAGCAGCAGCGCCAGCGACGTCTGGGCCGGCACGACGATGATCACGTACCAGAGCACGTTCACCAGCGAGCGAACAAACTTGCCCTTAAGGGCTAAGGCCTTGACGTAGTTTTCCAGCCCCACCCACTCGGGCGCCGAAAACAGGTCATACTGGTGGAAACTGATGTAAAACGCGAAGGCGACCACCCCTACGGTAAAGACAAGCGTCACCAGCAGGTAAGGGGCGACAAACAAGTAGCCGGCTAGCGCCTCCTGGCGGGCGCGCGCAGTCTTGAAAATGCCGGGGCGGGTTGGAGCAGTGGTTGCCACGGAACGCCTCCCTCCAGATGGGCCATATGGGGTCGGGGCGCTCCCGTTGGAGCGCCCCGACCGAAACTAGACTACCCGGGTGCTTATTGCCCTTCTTCCAGTGCGGCCTGGGCCTCCTCTTGGGCTTGGTCAAAGGCCTCGTCTACCGTCTGGTCGCCCAGGTAGATGCGTTCCAGGGCCTTGGTGACCGTGTCGTTGACCTTGCTGGTGTTCGGGCCCCAGTAGGCCACGCGCGTGAGCGGGAAGGTGCCGCCCTGAGCGATCGCGGCATCGTTCGGATCCTGCACCAGGTCGATCTGATCCGGGTGGGTGCTATAGGCAAACCCGGTCGCGACGATCTCGCCCTGGTTCTGGCGGCCGGTCACAAACATGGCGAAGGCCGCGGCGGCGCGCGGGTACTGGGTGGCAGCGTTCACCCCGATGCCGTTCGTGAAGATCACATCGGCCTTGCCCTGAGGACCATCCGGCAGCGGGACGGCTTTCCACTCTACGTCGGCGTAGTCGTTCCGCATGAAGTTGACCATCCAGCCGCCTTCGTAGGTGAAGCCGGCGAGCTTCTTGCCGATCGCCTCACCGCACCAGCCGGCGCCAACATCGGCCGCGGTGACCAGCGAGCCTTCAGTCTTCATCTCGGCGATGAAAGTCGCGGCTTCCTTCACTTCCGGCGAGTTGACCATCGCCGTCGAAAAGTCATCGCTGGCGTAGGCGCCGCCATTGGCGAACGCCCACGGGGCGAAACGGGCCCAGTCTGCGCCCTGGCAAAAGCCGGCATAGTCGCCGGTGGCGGCGATGGCTTGGGCCGCGGAGCGGACATCTTCCCAGGCCCAGTCCTCGGTCGGCTCATCGATGCCGGCCGCTGCAAAGGCTTCGGGCAGGTACACCAGGCCCAGCGTGCCCCAGTCCTTGGGCAGGGCGTAGGTCTTATCGTCGAGGGTAAAGATCGTCAGCAGCGCGGGGATAAAGTCGTCGCGGCTAACGCCGGCTTCGGCCATGTAATCGTCGAGGGGCAGCAATTGGCCGTTGGAGGCAAAAGCCGACATCAACGCGTCATCGATGTAGAGCACATCGGGGGCCGTGCCGCCGGCCATGGCGGCCTTCACCTTGGTCTGGAAGTCGGCGGGGATAGGCTGGTAGTCAACCGTGACGCCGGGGTAGAGCGCGTTGAAGCGCTCAATCGAGTCGCGGTAGATCTGCTGCTCGGTCTCGTCGCCCCAGCCGGAAAACACAATGCTGGCGCCTTCTTCGACTTCGATCACGCCCTCGGGCAGGGCGGTGGCTTCAGCGACTTCGGTAGCCTGGGGGGTTTCAGTGGCCTCGGGCGCTTCGGTCGCTTCAACGGCCGTGGTCGGCGCCACAGTCGCTTCAACTGCTTCGGTCGGTACCGGTGCTTGAGTCGTGGCGGCTGGCTGACAGGCGGTGACGAGCAAAGCCAGTACCATCAACAGGCTGAGCACGGGCCAGAGCGGGGCAATCTTCTTTTTCATGGTGGTCTCTCTCTCCTCCAAATAAGCAATACCTTCTCTTCAAACGGTCTGCGGTCAATCGTTAGCGGGGCCTATTAGCGCTCGCGGGGCACCTCCTTTACAAAGCCTACCAAGCACTCACCCGGCCGGAGTGCTCGAGGACTGGCGCACAATCAACGCCGGTGTGAGCAGAATCTGGGTTTCCGCGATGGGCCGCTTCTCCAACACACGGATGAGAAGCTCCACGCACTTGCGCCCGGCCTCGCGGATGGGTTGGCGCACACTGCTGAGCGGCGGCCACAGGTACTGCGCCATGGCCGTGTCGTCGAACCCGATTATGGCCAGGTCGCGCCCGGGCACCAGCGCATGGCCGTGCAGCGCGTGCATGGCGCCCACGGCCATCGTGTCGTTGAGCGCCATCACGGCGGTGGGGCGCTCGGCGGGCGGACAGTCCAGCCAGCGCTGGGTGGCCGCGAGCCCAAACTCGAACGTGCCTTCGCCGCGCGCAAGCCAGTCCGGCGCCACCGCCAGTTGCGCGTCTTGCATGGCGGCCAGGTAGCCCGAGAGGCGGTTGTCACCGACGCGCGAGCCCTCCGGCCAGGCCAGCACAGCCACGCGCCGGTGCCCGCGCTCAATCAGGTGCTGGGCGGCCGCCCGCATTCCGGCCGCCCCGTCGACATCCACGTATGGGAAGGCCGCCCGCGCGTCGCTGCGGCCAAAGGCCACAAACGGCACCTGGCGCTCCTGCAAAAACGGCACGCGCGGATCGTTGTAGTTCATGCTGGACAGGACAAAGCCGTCCACCCGGCCCGACTCGATGAGCTCGCGATACGCGCGCACCAGGTCTTCGCCTTCGCGGTAGGGGAAGGGGAGCAAGTGATAGCCAGCCGCCTCGGCTTCTTCGACCATGCTGCTGAGGAACATGTCCAGGATGTGGTTGGCCTGGTCGGGTTGGGTGGGCACCCAGGAATAACCGATCATCAGGCTGCGTTGGGCGCGCAGGCTGCGGGCGCTGTGGTTGGCCCGGTAGCCCAGGGCGCGCGCGGCCTCCCAAATGCGCGCCTCGGTCTCCGGCAGGACGTGCGCGTGGCCGTTGATGACCTTAGATACGGTCTGATAGGCCACGCCGGCCTGTGCCGCAACTTCTTTAATGGTGACACGTTTTCTTATCAATTGATCGAATTGATTTCCATTGTGAAAACTTATGTGAACGTTCGCGCGAACGTTCGCTTACACTATAGTGGAGGTGGACAGGCGGAGTCAACCTACGCTGAGGCCGTTTTGGTTTGAATGCGGTGAGGGGTGTCGGGCGCGCCCGCAGCACGGCGTTTAATTTAACGCCCCTATCCTGCCGTAAACGCGAGCGGCACCCGCTCTAAACGCAGCATCCGTCTCGAGGATAATACTGCCATTGACATCAGGGCGCAGCACGCTCCTCCCCGCCAGTCGCGCCAACAAGTCAGCAGCGGGCTAATCGCTA
>CAYUYN010000091.1:0-7217 GCA_964449185.1 uncultured Anaerolineales bacterium
GTTGATAATACCACTGCTCGATTTTCTTGTCAACAGGCACACAAAAGCCGATGCAAACTCGAATTCCGTTCGCATCGGTGAGCCAGATCAGCAGACATTCGTTCGAATGTCTTGTATCTGGTTCGTTTAGGTTGTGCTCGTTTTGCCCACACACGGTGGACTAAACTTATAGTGGCATTATATACAAGCCTGGCCGCTTGTCAAGACCATTCACATAAGACCCAGATTGATGCTTGTCGCCGGCGCCCACAAGGCACTGTGGTGTTCGACGCCGGCCGGCTTTGCCGGCCGGCGTCGAACACCACATACTTCTATTACGGAACCGCAGTGGGCGCAGCCCATTGTGATTGACCAATCCTCCCAAGCAAGGTATCCTATGTCCAACGCGCACTACTCCCCTGGTGCTCAAAGGAGACACCCCCACATGCCTCTCTGGGAATACGCCATCCTCACCCGCCTCAGCGCCGGCCTTGACACCAAGTGGTACGTCAACCGGACCTACCAGCACACCGAAAACGAGCTGCCCGAGGAAGTGTCCTCCCCGGCCTACCAGGCCTACAACCAGCGCTTTGACGAGCTGCATGCCAGCAAGGTCTACCCCGTGCTGCCTGCCATCCTGAACCTGATGGGCGCCGATGGCTGGGAGCTGATCGACGACATGCAGACTGGCATCACCGGCGGTGAGGGCCTGGTCTTCAAGCGCCAGTGCGAGGCGCCGCGCCGCAGCGCCAAAAAGGTGGCCCGCAAGGGCGCCGCCAAGAAATCCGCCGCCAAACGCCGCCGCTAAACCTCATTCACAACCGCACGACCGACGCGCCGTCGAGGGAAACCCTCGACGGCCGTTTTTGTGCCAGGCTACCGCAGGTATCCCGCTATCGCATCCACCACAATCCCGGTATAGTTAGAAGAATGTCAGAACCGAACCCCCCGGTCGCACAGCGAACCGCCGCGCTGGCCTACAGCCTGCGCTGGCTGCTGCTGGTTGTGGCCAGCGGCATCATCTTTGCCACCGCGGGCGCCGGTGGCCCCAACAACCTGGCCATCGTGCTGCTGGTCCTCACCGGCCTGGCCAACTTTGCCCTCAACCTGCTCGAATCCCAAAATATCGGCCGCCGCTGGCTGGTCGGCCTCACCCTGGCGTTGGACTTCGCCCTGGGCCTGAGCCTGTACGTGGCCACCGGCGGCGCCGGTGGCCACCTCATCTGGATCGGCCTGCTCCCCGCCCTCACCATTGCCCTGCGCTTCACCGCCGTCCAGGCCCTGATCGTCATGGGCGCCTTTGTGCTCTTCCAGGCCGGCGCCGATTGGCTGACCATGCCGGACGGACTATTGGCCCTGGTGACCCTCGGCGTGGCCGGGGCGGTGCTGCTGCTGCTGGTGCTGGGCGCCTGTTACCTGGCCAAGGAAGTGCGCAGCCGCATCTACGCCGACGTGCGCCGCGAGGCCACCAGCGAGAGCATGCGGACGCAGATCCTGCGCCAGCACGCCCGCGCCATTTACGAGATGTCGGCGATGGTCTCGGCCACGCTCGACTACAAGGAAGTGCTGGAGGCCGCCCTGAACTTTGGCGCGCTGGGCGCCGAGGGCCAACAGCCCAGCGCCTCGCAGCTGGTGAGCGCGGTCCTATTCTTTCAGGACGATCTGCTCCAGGTGGCCTCCTGCCGGCGCTTCACCACCGCCGACCAACGCGTGGTGTTGCCCGGGCGCGCGGGCGTGCTGGGCGAAGTCATTCGCACCGGTGAGCCCGCCGTCATTGCCGACCCCGAGCACGACCCCGAGCTGCAGCAGATAGTCAGCTTCCAGCCGTGCCGCGCGTTGATGGCCCTGCCCCTGCGCGCCGGCTACGAGACCTATGGCGTGGTGGTCTACGGCCACCCGCGCCCGGACTTCTTTGACGAAGACCAGCGCGCCCTGATGGTGGCCGTGGTCAACCAGGCTATCGTCGCCCTGCAGAATGCCCAGCTCTACCGCAACCTGCGCCAGGAGAAAGAGCGCCTGATCGAGGTGCAGGAAGAGGCTCAAAAGAAGCTGGCGCGCGACCTGCACGACGGCCCCACCCAGGGCGTGGCGGCGCTGGCCATGCGCGCCAACTTTGTGCGCCGCCTGCTGGAGCGTGACCCCAAGGCGGCCGGCGAAGAGCTGTTCAAGATGGAAGACCTGGCCCGCCGGACCACCAAGGAGATCCGGCACATGCTCTTCACCCTGCGCCCGCTGGTGCTCGAGAGCCACGGCCTGGCCGCCGCGCTGGTCCAACTCGGCGAAAAGATGCGCGAGACCCACAGCCAGAACGTCATCGTGGAAGCCGAGCCGGGGCTGGACCAGCGGCTGGAGCTGAACCACCAGGGCGTGCTGTTCTACATCGTGGAGGAGGCCGTCAACAACGCCCGCAAGCACGCCCAGGCCGAGCACATCTGGGTGCGGCTGAAGATCCAGGGCGATGTGCTGGGCGTGGAAGTGCAGGACGACGGCGTGGGCTTCAACGTGGGCGCGGTGGACGCCAACTACGAGCGCCGCGGCAGCCTGGGCATGGTCAATATGCGCGAGCGCGCCGAGATGCTTAACGGCATCGTGCGCATCGACTCGTCCGAGGGCCGCGGCACGCACGTGATGGTTTACATTCCCCTGACGGATACGGCCAAGGAACGGCTGCGGGCCTGACGCTCGCCCGCACGCAAGGAATGAAAGCGGTGCGCGCGGCGGGCATAGCCTCGCCGCGCGCACCGCTTTTATCCTGTCCAAACATTTAGTATTGCCGCTTAGCGCTGCACAGATTACAATTACCCTGTAGACCTGGCGCATCGGGAGATCGCAATGCCAGCCGAACTATCCTTCTTCTTTGTCTGTGAGCGCTGTTTTTCGGCCAGTGAGCGGCCTGGCCCGTGCCCCCGCTGCGGTCAGCCCCGCCGCGAGTTTGTGCTGGGTGACCTGGACGACCCCAACCGCCGGCCGCCCCTCGATGCCGCCGGGCACGTGCTGTGCCGCGCGCCGCTGTGGTGGGTCAGCAGCCACGCGCCCTATTTGCGCCACTTACGCCAACAGCCACCGCAGTAAACCGGCCGCGGCGACCGTATTGTGAGAGGTAGTATGCAGAAAGAGTCGTTGATCATTATTGGTTCCGGCCCGGCCGGGCTCACCGCCGCCATCTATGCCGCGCGCGCCAACCTCAACCCCCTGCTGATTTCCGGCAACCAGATGGGCGGCCAGATCGCCATCACCAACGAGGTCGAAAATTTCCCCGGCTTCGACAGTATTCTGGGCCCCGAGCTGACCGAGCGCATGCGCGCCCAAGCCGAACGCTTTGGCACCCGCTTCGAGGTGGACGAAGTGCTCGAGGTGGACTTCATCAAGGGCTCGCCCTTTTACCTGAAGACCTACAGCCAGGAGTACCTGGCCACCTCCGTCATTATCGCCACGGGGGCCTCGGCCAAGCGCCTGGACATCCCCGGTGAAACCGAAATGATCGGCCGCGGCGTCAGCTACTGCGCCACCTGCGACGGCTTTTTCTTCCGCGGCAAGGACGTGCTGGTGATCGGCGGCGGCGACTCGGCCTTGCAGGAAGGCCTCTTCCTCACCAAATACGCCAACAAGGTGCGCATCGTGCACCGCCGCGACTCGCTGCGCGCCCAGGAGCTGCTCAAGGCCCGCGCCGCGTCCAACGACAAGATCGAGTTTGTGTGGGACACCGTGCTCGACTCCATCGACGGCGAAAAGTCCGTCAACGGCGTCACCACCCGCAACCTGCGCACCGGCCAGTCGGAAAAGTGGGCCACCGACGGCGTGTTCGTCTTCATCGGCCACTTCCCCAACACCCAGCTCTTCCAGGGCCAGCTCGAGATGGATGAGCAAAACTTCCTGGTGGTGGACAAGTTCATGCAGACCTCGGTCCCCGGCATCTTTGCCGCGGGCGAGGTGATGGACCCCATCTATAAGCAGGCCATCTCCTCCGCCGGGCACGGCTGCCAGGCCGCGATCGCGGTGGAGCGGTACTTGGAGAGCCTGCACGATCAGCCGGAGGCGAAGCCGGCGTAAAGCAGGTGTGTGGGTATGTGCGTGTGTGGGTGTGTGCGTGCTGCGCACCCAACGCCGCGCCAGGCTCAGCCAGTCGCTCAAATTGCATCGTAGCGACTTCGGTCGGTCCCCTTATTAGCAGAAATGGGGACCGACCGAAGTCGCTACTTCGCTTTTACAGTCTGTCGTCCATCGCGCTTGCGGATCGTCTGTCGTCCGCTTTACGAAATCCCCTCAGCAACCCCTCCAGATACGCCCTCGCCGCCTGCACCGCCCTGCCCCGGTGGCTCAGCCGGTTCTTCAGCGCCTCGGGCAGCTCGGCCAGGGTGGCCTGGTAAGCGGGCATGAAGAAGAGCGGATCGTAGCCAAAGCCCCCCGTGCCGCGCTCTTCCAGAATAATCTCTCCCGGGCACATCCCCTCGAACGCGCGCGTGCCCAGGGCTGGGTGCGCCAGCGCCACCACGCACACAAAGCGCGCCAGCCGCGGCGCCGGCACGTGGCTCAGTTCGTGCATTAACTTGCGGCGGCGGTCGGCGTCGGTCGCCCTGAGCCCGGCAAAGCGCGCCGAGTGCAGGCCGGGCCGCCCCCCCAGCGCGTCCACTTCCAAGCCAGAGTCGTCACCCAGTGTCAGCAGGCCCGAGGCGCGCGCCAGGCTTCCGGCCTTCAGCCGGGCGTTTTCGGCATAGGTCAGGCCGGTTTCGTCCACGTCCATCACCAGGCCCAGCGCCGCCGGGGTCACCAGCCGGGCATCCAAACCGGCCAGCAGGGCCTCAAATTCGAGCAGCTTACCGGGGTTGTTGGTCGCAACGAGAAGAAGTTGTTTTTCCATTAGCAATAGGACTTTCTGGCCTGCGCCAGGTCTAGGGGTTCCACGGAGCCATCCGCCATATATCAGGCATAATTTTCATACAGGTGAAATCTTATGTCATAGGGTTTTGACCGATTTGTTGACTAATTAATTCTTACCATGCTATAATGTGCGCGTCTTCCCCATTTCATAGTGCATCGATCGAAAGAAGTACACTGTCTAAGGTATCCAGCCGTATTCTACGGCTAAACGTCGGGTTCCTTCTTAAAGAAGGCGTTGGCTTCAGTCGTGAGTTTGAGTTCGACGAGCCAGTGGTTCCTATTGCCGAAGACCTCACCGTGCAGCAGCTCCGCGGTGGGGTTACCCTCACCCGCACGCCCCAAGGGCTCTACGCTCAGGGCCAGCTCCGCGGCGCCGTTGATAATAATTGCACCCGCTGCCTCACCGATTACCTCCAGCCGGTCAGCATACGGCTCTCCGAGCTCTACCACTACCCGCCCGATACCGCCCCACCCGACGCGCCCACCATCAGCGATGACGCCCACCTGGACCTCACGCCCGTGGCGCGCGAAGACTTCCTGCTCTCGATCCCCATCAGCGGCGTCTGCCGACCCGACTGCAAGGGCCTGTGCCCCAACTGCGGCAAAAATTGGAACGAAGGCCCCTGTGACTGCCAGGACGACAGCCTCGATCCGCGCTGGGCGGGACTAACTGATCTATTCAAGGAGCCACCACCCGCGGCATAGTCTCAAACTTCCAGCCAGATCTGTCCCGTTCGCAGTTGCGCCCACTGTACGTTCCAGAGAGAGGGTAAGTGGAATGAAGTACACAGACGAGTCGGGTAAGGATGCGGAAACTTTGGCGGTGCTGATGGATAAGGCCTACGCCCAGGGCTTTTTGCTCACGGACGACATTATCGAGGCCTTTCCGAAAGCCGAAGAAGCCAACGAACAACTGGAGGAGTTGTTCGCGTTTCTGCACGGCGCCAGCATCGATGTTTATGAAGACAAGGCCGATGTGCCCGTGCGCACCGGCAAGAAGCCGCGCCGCCCCGAGGAAGAGGAGTTCGACCTCAGCACCATTTCCACCGACGATACCGTCGGGCTGTATCTGAAGGAAATGGCGCGCGTGCCCCTGCTGACCACCGAGCAGGAAGTGGATCTCGCCAAGCGGCTGGAGCGCGGCCTGATCGCCCAGAAGAAGCTCGACAAGATGAACGGGTCGGCCGGCTACAAGAAGCGCGCCGAACTGCTGGGCCACGTGGAAGACGGCCGCGGCGCCCGCGAACACCTGATTAAGGCCAATACCCGCCTGGTGGTGTCCATTGCCAAGAAGTACATCGGCCGCGGCGTGCCTTTCCTCGACCTGATCCAGGAAGGCAACCTGGGCCTGATGAAAGCCGTGGAAAAGTTTGACTACCGCCGCGGCTATCGCTTCTCCACCTATGCCACCTGGTGGATCCGCCAGACCATCACGCGCGCCATCGCCGACCAGAGCCGCACGATCCGCGTGCCCGTCCACATGAGTGACCGCATCCGCCGCCTGTACAAGGCCGCGCGCCAGCTCGAGCAGGTCTACGGCCGCAAACCCACCCCGGAAGAGATTGCGCTCGAGCTCAACCTGGAGCCGCGCAAGGTGCAGTGGATGCTCAAGGTGAGCTGGCGCCCGCTCTCGCTGGAGCGCCCGGTGGGCGAAGAGGAAGACACCGAATTCGGCGCCTTCATCGAAGACGAAACCACCCCCACCCCCACCCAGAGCGCCTACCAGAACCTGCTGCGCGAAAAGGTGGAAGAAGTGCTGGCCACCCTCACCCCGCGCGAGGCCCGCATCCTGCGCCTGCGCTTTGGCCTGCAGAATGGCCGCTCCTACACCCTGGAAGAAGTCGGCCAGAAGTTCGGCCTCACCCGCGAGCGCATCCGCCAGATCGAAGGCAAGGCCCTGCGCCGCCTGCGCCACCCGCGCCGCTCGCGCCAACTGCGCGATTATTTGAGCTAGGCTTGTATGCGTAAGGTGGTTTGGCCTGAGCGAAACCACCTTCTGGACGTCACCGCCGCCCGGTAAGGCGAATACCGGCCAAGCGGCTGTAGCGGCCGAACCACCCAGCGTACCATCAGGTGGTTCGGCCGCGCAGCGCCGGTCACCGGCGGCAATGGTGGTGCACCCTATGTTGACCGCGGTCGGAGTGCGCCTGCCTGGTTTGGTTGCCCCCCGGCGCCCGCCGGCCCGTTACCCATCCCCTCAACTACAATGCCAGCCTATCCAGCACCCTGGGCCGCCTCCGGCCGCGCGTGGCCGCGTGCTCAGCGACCCTTGTGCCTGGCCGCCAAGCAACCACCTCTAAAGGGAGACCGCCGTGCTTAAGCTCGAGGACGTCGATCAAATCGTGACCGAAGCCGTGATG
>CAYUYN010000091.1:7317-9426 GCA_964449185.1 uncultured Anaerolineales bacterium
CATCCTGCCCATCTACGGTTTTATGGGCCACGACCTGGAGACCCCGGTCGTCCGGCAGCAAGTGGACGCCTTTTGGATGAATGCCGAGATGCGCCGGGCGATCCTCTCGCCGGTGATCGGCAAGATTGGCGCACGACTGATGAAGGCCGACAGCGCGCGGCTGTGGCACGACCAGGCCATCTGGAAGCCCGGGACGGGCGGGCGTGAGCAAACGAACGCCGGCAACGTCGGCTGGCACCAGGACTACGGCTTCTGGCAATCGTGCAGCACGCCCAACATGTGCTCGGCCTGGGTGGCGCTGCAGGACACCGACCTGAGCAACGGCACCATGCGCATGGTGGTCGGCTCGCATAAGTCGGGGTTGATCGAAGGCAGCGGCAACGACAAAAAAGAGATGGAGAAGTGGGCCGATCATTTTGGCCGGCTGGGCGGGGCCGACTGGTCCGAAGAACCGGTGCTGTTGAAAGCCGGGGAGGTGAGCTTTCACCACGCGCTCACCTTTCACGGCTCGGGGCCCAACCACAGCGACCAGCCGCGGTTGTGCGTGATCGCGCACATGATGCCGGGCGATACGGTTTACCGGACCGGGCAGAACCCGCACCCCAACCTGGCGTTTCTGGGACCGAACGCTTACGACGGCCAGCCCTTCACCAGCGAGTTCTTTCCGCAAATGTGGCCGGCGGCGGCCACGGGCTAGCGCTGGGGCTGGATAGGTTTACGGCCAAAAGGAGACGGGGCACCGCCCCGTCTCTACAAAGGCGCTGTAAGCGGAAAGCGAGCTAGGCGGCGGCGAACTGTGGCAGCCAGGGCGCCTGGGCTGCCAGCATCTCGTCCACCAGGGCATGGATCTGCGGCAGGGTGCACGCCGCCGCCGTGAGCGGGTCGAGCATGACCGCGTGGTGGACGGCGTCGCGGTCACCGCGCCGCGCGGCTTCCACGATCAATTCCTGGACGTTGACATTGGTGCGGTTGAGCGCCGCCAACTGGGCGGGCAGCCGGCCCACCCGGGTGGGCTGCACGCCGTTGCCATCCACCAGGCACGGCACTTCCACGCAGCAGCCCTCGGGCAGGTTATCAATCAGGCCATGATTGGGGACGTTGCAGTTGGCCCGGTCGGGCTGGTTGGTGATGATGGCCTCGATGATGCGGGACCCATATTCCACGCTGCGGGTGGTCGGCGCGGGGTGGTCTTCTTGGTCGTCCAAAAACGCCTGGGCCTGACGGTCCAGGCAATAGACCAGGCAGCCGCCGGTGCGGCCCCAGCCGTACCAGTAATCTTCGGGGCGGGTGAAGCGCGGCACCAGCTCGTTTTCCACCATGGCGGCTGTCTTGCGGAAGTAGGGCGAATACTCGCTGGCATGCCCGCTCGACTCGGTGACGAAGTAACCGAAATGCTCAAAGAGCTCGATCCGCACCGGCTCGAGTCCGCGCCGGTCCGGGTCGAGCACGGCCTGGCGCAGGCGGGGCAGCAGGTCTTCTGGGCCGCGCCGGAACTCTAGAAACCAGGCCTGGTGGTTGATGCCGGCCACGCGGTAGGTGACCTGGTCGTAGGGCACCTCCAGCCAACCGGCCAGCAGCTCGCTGGTGCTCTGCACGCTGTGGCACAGGCCCACGTGAGGCCGGCCGGTGAGCACATGGTAGGCCCAGCAGTTGGCGGCCATGGGATTGG
This sequence comes from uncultured Anaerolineales bacterium, assembly GCA_964449185.1. GTDB lineage: Bacteria > Chloroflexota > Anaerolineae > Anaerolineales > UBA6663 > CAYUYN01. Next base: position 8,987 of record CAYUYN010000091.1, read on the forward strand.
TGTAGTTGATGAGGAGCGCGTCGGGCGCCACCTCGTCCAGCTCGTGGCCCAGGTCCACCAGGACCGGGATGCTGCGCAGCGAGCGGAAGACGCCGCCCGGCCCGAGCGTATCGCCCACGCACTGCTCCACGCCATAGCGGCGCGGTATCTCAATGTCTTGGGCGTACACCTCCAGCCCACCTTGCTGAAAGGTGGTGATGACGAAGTCGGCCCCGCGCACGGCCGCGCGCCGGTCGAGGGTGGCCTCGACCCGCGCCGGGACACCCAACTGCTCCACCAGCCGGGTGACGATTTGGCGGGCCCGCTCCAGGCGGCCGGGGTCGATATCCATGAGGGACAGGGTGCTGTCGCGCAGGGCGGGGGTGAGCAGGATGTCGCCGCAGAGGTTGCGGGCGAAAACAACGCTGCCGGCGCCGATCAAGGTGATTTTGGTCATGAGG
>CAYUYN010000091.1:9526-12320 GCA_964449185.1 uncultured Anaerolineales bacterium
GACGACGGACGATAGACCTTGGCAGCGACGGTATGGGCCAGGCACTGGCAGCGATGGCGATTATAAGGGCGCCTACGGCGTGGCCCAAACTGAAAGGCGGCCCGATTGGGAGTGCAATGGCAGACACCAGGCCCTTGGGGAGCTGCCAGCGCCCGGCGTCGCCCACCGAAATCAGCGCCACCTCCACCTGCCCCGCCTGCCGCCGAAACACCACCCCACCCGCCGAAACCTGCGCCTGTGTCGTCACCGTGGCCATAGGTAGCGCCTTTAACCGCCAAGTACGCCCCGACAAATGCTAAAGGGAATTCTATTGCTTTCTCGGGTGCTTCACCCCGGTGATGGGCTCATTCATCCGCCTGATCCATGCTCAGCCCCCTGTCCGCACCAACAGCCAGCCAATGCCCGCCAGCACGGCCACCGCCACGGCCTGGTCGAGCCTGGCCCAACCCAGGAACTTGCCGCTGATGAGCGCGACGCCGATCAGGGTCACCGCAAACCAGGCCATGGTCTGCATCTCCGGCGCAACGATCCCGACCGCCACCATGTACTTCAGCACGTACCAATACACCGCGATCCCCCCGGCAAAGCCCAAGGCCGAGCGCGCCACCTCGCCCCACACCACCCGGCCGCTGCGGTCAGCGTGCCAGATCAGTGCGGCGTGCGTAAACCCATAGGCGTCGCCCACACCCGACAGAAGCGTCAGCCCCACGATCAACAGCCAGACCCGCCCAGTTTCTGAAAGCATGGTTGTTGTTCCCCTCTATCTCAGCCACCGTGCTGTCCGTCAGCGCGCCGTGGATGATAGCGCCTCGCGCCACCCAGGGCAAACAGAACCGTGGCCGGGGCCGAGCGTCAAATGAATTGGCCTTGGCTGGCGCTGCTAGCCGCAGCGGGTGGAGAGCGGAATCCGGCGATCCCCGCACACGCCGCTAGCCACAACGAACCCATCAAAAACCAAACCTGCCAGGTTTTGAAAACCTGGCAGGTCTCACGCCACAACTGGTTGAACCAATCAGGCCGCCCCAATCACATAGCTTTCCGTTCAATCCGTTCAATCCGTTGACCCCTCCCCCTAAATCCCTCTAATCCCCACTCACCGCCACGCCCTTGAGCTTCCCATACTCATTGATCGTCTCCAGCGACTGGTGCCGGAAGTACGTGTTGTACAGCTCGGCGTAGTGCCCGCCCTGCTTCAGCAGCCCGCTGTGGCTGCCGGCCTCGATGATCTGGCCTTGCTTCAGGACGATGATGCGGTGAGCGCTGCGCACCGTCGACAGGCGGTGGGCGATGATGATGGCCGTGCTCTGGTGCAGGATCAGGTCGAGCGCCTGTTGGATCTGTTCTTCGGTGAACGGGTCCACGCTGGCCGTGGCCTCGTCCAGGATGAAGATGGCCGGCTTCTGCACCAGCACCCGCATCAGCGCCACCAACTGCCGCTGCCCCATGCTCAGGCGCCCGCCGCGCTCGCCCACATTCGTCGCCAGGCCCTCGGGCAGGGTGTCCAGCCAATCGCCCTTGCCAATCTGCCGCCCGAGCGCCTCAATCTCCGCGTCGCTCACCTCCGGCCGCGCGTAGCGGATGTTGTCGGCCACGCTGCCGGCAAACAGAAACGGCGCCTGCGACACGATGCCCAACTGCTGCCGGTACTGGCTCAGGTCGAAGGTGCGGATGTCCTGCCCGTCGATCAGCAGCCGCCCGCCCTGGTACTCGTAAAAGCGCGCGATGAGCTTGGCGATGGACGACTTGCCCGCGCCCGTGTGCCCCACCAGCGCGATCATCTCGCCCGGCCGGATGTTCAGGCTGAAGCCGGTCAGCACCGTCTCCTGCTGCGAGTAGCGGAAGTTCAGGTGGTCAAACTCAATCTCGCCGCGCAGCCGCGGCACCGGCTGCCGGGCCGTCTGCTTGACCACCGAGGTCGCGTCCATCAGCCCAAACACGCGCTCGGTGGCCGACAAGCCCGCCTGCACCTGGCTCCAGAACGACGCCAACTGGACGAACGGGAAGAAAAAGCGGTCCATGCTCTGCAAGAACAGGTACCACGAGCCGGCGGTGATCAACCCGCCGCCCGCCGCCAGCGCGCCCAGGTACACCAGCGCGGCCGTCCCGAACCCAGAGATGATGTTCAGCACCGGGAAAACGTTCGACAGCACAAAGCCGCGCCGCACGTTGATGGTGTAGGCTTGCTGGTTGACCCCGGTGAAGTCCTGGTAGATCACCGCTTCCTGCCGGAAGTTCTTGGCCACACCGATGCCGGCGATGGTCTCCTGGATGGCGGCATTGACGTTGGCCATGGCGCGGTTGCCCTGCCGCGTCACGCGCCGCGCCAGGTTGCGAAAGGCGGCCGCCACCAGCAGCACCACCGGCGTCATAGCCAGCATAGCCAGGGTCAGCCGCCATTCGATGCTGAACAGCACGCTGGCCAGCAGGACGACCGTAAACAACTGGCTGATGGTGTCCACCACCAGGGTGGTGACGTTGGCGAATTCTTGCGTGTCGGAGGTGATGCGGCTGACGATGCGGCCCGAGCGGAACTCGTCAAAGAACGACAGGTCGTGGGCCATGGTGGCGCGGAAGGCGTCGCGCCGCAGCGCGTACACCACGTCGCCCACCAGGCGCGAGGTCAGCCGCCGGCGGGCAAAGTGCACCAGCCACGACAGCACGCCCGTGGCCAACACCAGGCCCACCAGCCCCCCCAGCAGGCGCGGATCGGGGTTTTGGGCCAGGGCGTTCAACCCGCGCGCGATGGTCAGCGGAAAGACGACATCCAGGGTGCCCACCAGCAGCAGCCCGCCGA